>NZ_VIVB01000017.1:0-124205 GCF_007828605.1 Pantoea sp. SJZ147 | reverse complement strand
TGTGAGAGTTCCATAAAAAAGGGTCCATGATGAACATGAACCCTTTTTACACCTGCCACTGGATCGGTCAACCGATCCTTAAATGATCGGCATTACGCCCCGGCGGGGTTTTTGCTTTTTCTGCGCTGTCAGTTTGGTAAACTGCAGCCCAAATGACGATGAGGAAGCACGATGAACTACAACGGTGACGAAATCGCTGTCGATGCCGAAGGCTATTTGAAAAACCACCATAACTGGAGTGAAGGGCTGGCCCGGCAGATTGCGGAAAGTGAGGCTATCGTGATGACTGATGCCCACTGGGAAGTGGTGCACTTTGTGCGTGACTTTTATCTGGAATTTAATACCTCGCCCGCCGTACGTATGCTGGTAAAAGCCATGGCGAAAAAGTATGGCGAAGAGAAAGGGAACAGCCGCTATCTGTTTCGCCTGTTCCCGGAGGGCCCAGCTAAACAGGCGACAAAAATTGCCGGCCTGCCCAAGCCCGCAAAATGTCTTTAATCAGCCGGTGGTAAAACGCTGTGGGATGTCGGTGGGCTGATGCGGCTCCACCCACACGTTTTCCACCTGTGCCGTGCGCGGCCCTCCGGACTTTAACCAGGCCACTAAAGCCTCCACCTGCTCTGCTTCACCACTGGCCAGCACTTCAACGCGGCCATCATCGAGATTACGCGCATAACCCTTTACGCCGAGCGCATTGGCTTTCGCCTGCGTGCTGTAGCGGAAACCCACGCCCTGCACGGTGCCCTGTACCCAGGCTTTGTAACACACCATCGCCATGGTTCTCTCCTGCTGTTCGTTGCAATTTGCCGTTATCCACTGGACAATAGCGCCTCATTTTTTCAGGTAAGCATAGCAAACTATGACAGTTCGATTGATTCTCGCCAAGGGACGTGAAAAGTCCCTGCTCCGTCGTCATCCCTGGGTTTTCTCTGGGGCGGTCGCCCGTCTTGAAGGTAAAGCCCAGCAGGGGGAAACCATTGATGTTTGTGACAGTAATGGTAAATGGCTGGCGCGTGCCGCTTATTCACCTCAGTCACAAATTCGCGCTCGCGTCTGGAGCTGGCAGCAGGACGAATCTATCGATATCGCTTTCTTTGTCCGCCGTTTTCAGCAAGCACAAATCTGGCGCGACTGGCTGGCGGCACGCGACGGACTGGACAGCTATCGCCTGATTGCCGGCGAGTCCGACGGCCTGCCGGGCGTAACCATCGATCGCTTTGGCCACTTTTTGGTGCTTCAGTTGCTGTCTGCCGGGGCCGAGTATCAGCGCCCTGCCATTATTTCAGCGTTGCAGCAGTGTTTTCCGGATTGCGCTATCTACGATCGCTCCGATGTTGCGGTTCGTAAAAAAGAAGGGCTGGAGCTGACGCAGGGAACCGTAACCGGTGAACCACCTCCCGCGCTGTTGCCGATTACGGAACACGATATGAAGCTGCTGGTGGATATCCAGGGCGGCCATAAAACGGGCTATTACCTGGATCAGCGCGACAGCCGCTATGCAACACGACGCTATGCAAAAGACGCTCGCGTGCTGAACTGCTTTTCGTATACCGGGGGTTTTGCCGTCTCGGCGTTAATGGGCGGTTGTAGAGAAGTGATTAGCGTTGATACATCACAGGATGCGCTGGATGTGGCACGTCAAAACGTTGAGCTGAACGGATTAGATGTTTCCCGTGCTCAGTTCCAGCGCGATGACGTCTTTAAACTGCTGCGCCGCTATCGTGATAATGGTGAGAAATTCGATCTCATCATCATGGACCCGCCAAAGTTTGTTGAAAATAAAAGTCAGCTTATGAGCGCCTGCCGTGGCTATAAAGACATCAACATGCTGGCGATTCAGTTGCTGAATCCCGGCGGAATGTTACTCACGTTCTCCTGCTCGGGCTTAATGGCTACTGATCTGTTCCAGAAAATCATCGCCGATGCCGCACTGGATGCAGGCCGTGACGTACAGTTTGTTGAGCAATTCCGTCAGGCTGCGGATCACCCAGTGATTGCCACCTATCCGGAAGGCCTTTACCTGAAAGGTTTCGCCTGCCGCGTCATGTGACTTGAAAAGACTGTCCTCGCCCCCATCTATGATGCAGGACAGTATTTTTCGGAGGTCATCATGATTGCCAGTAAATTTGGTATTGGTCAGCAGGTTCGTCATCGGTTATCCGGCGTGCTGGGTGTGATTGTCGATGTCGATCCTGAATACGCGTTAGATGAGCCACAGTTGGATGAGATCGGAGCAGTCGATACCATGCGTAGCGCGCCCTGGTACCATGTCGTGATGGAAGATGAGCAAGGCAGTCAGGTACATACCTACGTCGCCGAAATTCAGCTTGCTGGAGAAACCAGCCCGGAACATCCCGAGCAGCCGTCGATGGATGAACTGGCTGCATCTGTGCGTCAGCAGCTTCAGGCGCCGCATTTGCGTCACTAACAGCAGGCGGCAATCTGTTTGCCGCCGCTGCATTTAATGCCCCAAACCCAGCCGTGGGATCTCAATTTTGGGGCAACGATCCATAATAACCGTCATCCCCGCATCCTGGGCCAGCACCGCAGCCTGCTCATTGATCACACCCAGCTGTAACCAGAGCGTATCTGCTCCCACTGCAATGGCATCCTGCGCCACGCCCCAGGCCGCTTCTGAATTGCGGAACACATCCACCATATCAATTTTTCCAGGGACTTCCGCCAGTGAACCATAGGCGGTTTGTCCTAACAGCGTTTGGCCTGCCAGCTTAGGACTTACCGGAATCACCTCATAACCCTGGTCGAGCAAATACTTCATTACGCCATAACTGGGACGTTCCGGGCGATCGCTGGCACCGACTAAGGCAATACGCTTTGTCCGGGTCAATACGTCGCGAATAGTCTGATCATTCATGCGCTTCTCCTTTGAGTCTGCTCTTCATTGTAGATGAGCCTTGATACTCACGACGTGAGTTGCAAAGACATATTGTGCCGCTTCGTTAGAATAAATATGTATAATTGTAAACTTAATGCCATAATGTAAGAATTTGCTACATCCATCCACTGTCAACCGGAGTCGAAATGAAGCTGTCAATGGCTGTAACGGGGTTCATTGCTCTCCTCGTTTCGGCATCCTGCTCTGCAATTACCCTGAAACTTGATCCCCAGATCACCTTGATGGTTTTAGATGGTCGGAAGATTTCTGGTTCACTGCTGAAAGGGGCTGACAGTTTAGAACTGGAGCGTGGTCAACATCAGTTTTTATTTCGGGTAGAACAACAGCCGGGTGACAATAAAACCGTTGCGCAACGCTATCAGTCTGTCCCGATGATTGTGACCTTCTCAGCCCAAGCAAAAACCATTGCCATCCGCCTGCCGCAGCTCAACAATCCAAGGGAACGTCATAATTTTGACCGTTCACTGGCCTTCAGGCTGGTGGATGAAAAAGGCAAAGAGGTTTTTAGCGTGCGCGACCGTCTGCCTGTCACAGCCGGTGCGGATGTTGAAAAAGCGATGGTCGATTACAATCGTATGGGATTAGCGGCTTCTGTACCGCAATTCGCCAATCTCACCTCGCCATCCCCGTCAGCACAACTCACCGCCGACCTTGCCTGGTCTGTAGACACCACGACCCCGTCACTTCAGCACTGGTTTCAGCGTTTCGATGAGGCCACTCGTCAGCAGTTTATAAATCTGGTCAAAATGTTGCGGGCAAGTTGATAGTCTGAAATAGCACGAGGTAAACTGCTGCAACGGGCGATTTGCTCCTTTGCATCAGGATGCTGTTATGGAATACACCCTACGTACCCTTGGAAAACAAAAACATATCGCGCTGGTCGCCCATGACCACTGCAAAGCCTCTCTGCTGGACTGGGTCACACGTAATCAGCCAGCGCTCGAACCCCATATTCTCTATGCGACAGGCACCACAGGTAATCTGATAAACCGTCACACCGGCCTGAACGTCAATGCGATGCTGAGTGGCCCAATGGGCGGAGATCAGCAGGTTGGCGCATTGATTGCCGAGGGTAAAATTGACGCACTGATGTTTTTTTGGGATCCGTTAAATGCGGTTCCTCACGATCCTGACGTCAAAGCCCTGCTGCGTCTGGCCACGGTATGGAATATTCCGGTTGCAACCAATCGGTCAACTGCTGATTTTATTATTCAGTCGCCGCTGTTTGCTCAGTCCGTCGATATACGCATTCCAGACTATGAACGCTACCTGGCTGAACGTCTGAAATAACTCAGGCTTTGCGCAGCACCGGCACGTCCAGTTCACGAAATGCCTCAACAAAGACCGACGGTTGCTGCTTATCGAAGAGCAACCAGACCTGCTGTCGCGCGCGCGTGAGCGCGACGTAAGCCAGCCGCCGCTCTTCTGCATCGGGAAAGGCTTCAGGCTGAGGCAGCAAGCCTTGCTCAATAATTGACTCGCGCTGAGCCGCGGGAAAACCCTCTTTGCCTTGCTGAAGCCCCAGCAGAATCACGTAATCGGCCTGCTGGCCTTTGCTGGCATGAATGGTCAGAAAGTCGATGTTTAATTTTGGCCAGCGGGTTTTGGCTTTATCCAGTAAATCCGGGCGCAAATAGTGATAGCGTGCCAGTAGCAGCACTCGCTCATCGGGTTTTGCATAACCACTCAGTTTATTCAGCAGCGCCTCCAGCTGATCCTGGGGCAACAGCGCGATAGACTTTTTATTGCCTTTAATCAGGCTGTTTAAGGGCTTACGCAACTGATGCGGATTTTGCTGAATAAAGCGGTTGGCAATCTCGCCAATACGATCGTTGAAGCGGTAAGTGGTGTCCAGCACGCAGCGGTCGCCCTCACCGAAATAGTGATGAAACGCCGTTGTCAGGCTCATTTCAGCCCCACTGAAGCGATAAATCGCCTGCCAGTCATCCCCCACAGCAAACAGCGTGGTACGCTTGTTTTGCTGGCGCAGCGCGCTCAGTAAGGCCGCGCGTTGCGGAGAAATGTCCTGGAACTCATCCACCAGAATATGCTTCCAGGGGCTGATAAAACGTCCTTTTTCCAGAATCGCGACGGCCTGATGAATCAGCCCTGAAAAATCGACGGCGCCCTCATCCTTAAGTGCACTCTTCCAGGCTTTGAGCAGCGGTGCCATCAGTTTGATCCGTTTACTGAACAGGTCGCGTAGCGCGTCAGGGACATCCGCAATCATGGCGGCCTGCGCGCCGCCGTGCATGCGCATCAGACTCAGCCAGCGTTCAAGGCGGGGAGCCAGGCGCTCAGCTAATCGATCATCTTGCCAGAATGCACCTTCGCTGATCTCCCACGCCAGTTCATCACGCAGCCATTGCCGCCAGCCATTAGCCTGAGCCTTCTTTTCGTTACACTGTTGCCGCCAGTGATCGACCAGCAACGCCCGGCGTGCGCCGGCGTCGCTTTCCAGTTTACTGATAACAGGCTGTTTATTGCTGCCTTCGCGAATGATATGCAAGGCCAGGGAATGAAAAGTACGCGCCTGCATATCGGCCACATCTAGCCGACGTTGAATGCGGTCATTCATTTCTTCAGCCGCGTGACGGCCAAACGCCAACAGCAGAATTTGATCGGCGGAGGCGAGCCTGCGCGCTAATAACCAGCCCGCGCGGGCAACCAGCACGGACGTTTTACCGCTGCCCGCACCGGCAAGCACCAGCACCGCATCTTCACCATTGACCACGGCTTCGGCTTGTGAGGTATTAAGTGGTGTGGACTCAACCGTGGCGAAGAAATCCTGATAGCGGGTTAACATCGCGGCCGTCCAGTCGCGGTTGCGCTGGCCGATTGCCGCGTCACCCTGCTGTAACCAGTGTTGGCAAAATGCCCAGTTTTCACGGCAGGAATCAAAACTCTCGATGCGGGATAGCGGCAGGGGTAAGGCATCGAACTCCTTAAGTATCTGGTTCTTAACGGCCTGCAGTTCACTGCGCTTTAACCAACGGTCCTGCTCGCTGAAACCTTGAATTTCCTCACGAAGATCCTGTAATACTGCCGCGCATACCTCACTCATTTCATGGCTCCATGCCTGCCATGACTGCATAAGGTAGTGGTAGAAACGTTGGGTCTCCTGCCATTCGGTGCCATGCAAACGCACAACTTTACCGTCCGCCAGCAAAAACTCCAGCTCTCCCCAGACCATGCCACGCTTACAGGTAATGTCGGACAGTTGGTTAAAGGGGAGCAGATATTCGTGTTTATCGCCGCTGACTTCAACGCCAGCGGCCAACAGGCGAACCCGATTGTAGGGATGCTGGGCAAGCCGTTTGCCCATGGATGTTGCTTTAAGTTCCACGCCGACACCAACGACCGATATAAAGAGTAATCGGAGTTTACCTGTCAGACTCTTGACGCTCCAGCCTTAAAACACGGTAAACTGCGACATATCTTGCGGAGTGCAAAAGGAAAAGCGGGTTATGCGCACTGTTTTAAATATTCTCAATTTTGTTTTAGGTGGATTCTTCACCACGCTCAGTTGGTTGTTCGCAACGCTTATCAGCGTTGTACTGGTTTTTACCCTGCCGTTGACGCGCTCCTGCTGGGAAATCACCAGGCTCTCGTTTCTGCCGTTTGGCAATGAAGCGGTGCATGTGGACGTCCTGCGCCCCGACAGTAAAAGTCACATCATGAATACGGGGGGAACCTTCCTGAATATCTTCTGGCTGATTTTTTTCGGCTGGTGGCTGTGCCTGTCCCACATTTCAGTCGGTATTGTGCAGTGCATCAGCATCATTGGCATTCCAGTAGGTATCGGAAACTTCAAGATTGCCGCCATTGCACTCTGGCCGGTAGGTCGTCGGGTTGTCTCTGTCGAAGAGGCGCGTGCCGCGCGTGATGCCAATGCCCGTCGCCGCTATTAATATTCTGTCTGGATGGCGCAAGTATTTTTTTAACAGCACCTGGCGTTACCTGCTGCGTATCCTGTTCGCCTTGAGCGGATGCGCAGCGGTTCCCTGGTTACTGCAGCAGATTGACTGGACCATTCCCTTGACCCTTGGCGTGGTCGCCGCCGCGCTGGCCGATCTGGATGATCGGCTGGCTGGGCGTTTAAAAAATCTGTTAATCACCCTGTTGTGCTTTTGTATCGCTTCGGTTTCAGTAGAGCTGTTATTCCCTCACCCGCTGGCCTTTATTGTCGGCCTGGCCATCTCCACCTGGGGTTTCATTCTGCTGGGCGCGCTGGGGCAGCGCTATGCCACCATTGCTTTCGGCGCATTGTTGATTGCCGTTTACACCATGCTGGGCATCGGACTTTTTTCACAGTGGTATCTGCAGCCCATGCTGCTGCTGGTCGGCGCGCTCTGGTATAACCTGCTGACGCTGCTGGGGCACATGATGTTTCCCGTTCGCCCGGTTCAGGAACAACTGGCAGCCAGTTTTTCTCAGTTAGCGCACTATCTTGATGCCAAAGCCAACCTGTTTGATCCTGATGCCGATGACCAGGACGATGCGACTTTTGTTGAGGCGGCCATGGTGAACAGCCAGCTTGTCGCCCAACTCAATCTGACCAAAACAACCCTGCAGAGCCGTTTACGTGGCGACAGGGGTTCGCGTGGCACCCGACGGAGCCTGCACTACTATTTTGTCGCCCAGGACATCCACGAACGCGCCAGCTCGTCTCATCTTCAGTACCATTTACTGCGCGGCAACTGGCGTTATAACGAAATTTTGTTTCGCTTTCAGCGCCTGCTTAACATGCAGGCTCAGGCATGCCGACAACTGGCCCGCGCGCTTTTACTGCGCGAACGTTGGGAACATGACAGTCGTTTTGAGCGCGTTTTTGAACGTTTACACAACGCTATTCAACGTCTCGAACAGAGCCATCCGGATGCAGCCCATACCGGCGCGCTGTTTTGGTTATTACGTAACCTGCAAGCGATTGATGCGCAACTGGCCTCTATTGAGTCTGAGCAGGCGCTGGCGGACGATCCGCAGCACAGCGACAATATGCTGTCGCGCGAGGAGCTCAGTGGCTGGAGCGACATTAAGCTGCGCCTGAGCCGCCACCTGACGCCCGCCTCTGCGCTGTTTCGTCATGCTGTCAGGATGTCAGTGGTGATGTGCGTCGGATATGGATTTATTCAGATTACCGGTCTGGAGCGCGGCTACTGGATCCTGTTGACCAGCCTGTTTGTTTGCCAGCCCAACTACAGTGCGACCCAGCGCAGACTGGCACTGCGCATCGGGGGAACGCTGGCAGGCATTGCTATTGGCTTGCCTTTACTGTGGCTGGTGCCCTCTGTGGAAGGCCAGCTGTTTTTGATTGTCGTGACCGGTGTCCTGTTCTTTGCGTTTCGCCAGGTGCAATACGCCCAGGCAACCCTGTTTATTACCCTGCTGGTTCTGCTTTGTTTTAACCTGCTGGGTGAAGGTTTTGAAGTGGCATTACCCCGGGTCGTTGATACGCTGCTGGGCTGCGCGCTGGCCTGGCTGGCGGTCACCTTTATCTGGCCTGACTGGCGCTTTCGCCAACTTCCGGCCGTTGCCACCCGAACGTTGAATGCCAACTGTCGCTATCTTGATGCCATTATGGAGCAATATCATCAGGGTAAAGACAATCGTCTTGCTTATCGTATTGCCCGTCGTGACGCGCACAACGCTGATGCCGAGCTGGCATCGGTAGTATCCAATATGAGCAGTGAGACCCGCACCAGCCTTAAACTTCGGGAGTCGGCGTTTCAGTTACTGTGCCTGAATCACTCCTTCCTGAGCTATATCTCTGCGCTGGGCGCGCACCGAGACAAAGTGACGCAGCCTGCCCTGCTGGCGCTGCTCGACGATACGGTATGTTATGTCGAGGATGTGCTGCAGACGGATGTGGTCAGTGACAGCCGGGCAGAAAAAATGCGTATTGAACTGGTGCAGCGCATCGCGCAGCTCACTACCGAGCCGGACCCACGTGCGCCGCTGGTGCTACAGCAACTGGGTTTACTGGTCGCGCTGATGCCCGACATTGCACGCCTGCGACGCACACTGGGCAAACGCTAACGGCCTTTTTCTTTCCCCTCCGACATCATCAGTGCGGCCTGATACCACTCGCCTAACTCGGTTTTAATGGTTTGCGGCAGCGCCGCCTGATGATGACCGGAAATCGCCCCTTCAAGCGCTAACAGCGTTTTGAGGCCAAGATGATGGTTCTTGCGTCTCAGTTTTAACCAACACTGTTTGGCCCCTGCTTCATGCAAGTGTTTTACGGTACAGATACCTATCTCATGCAGCATCATTTCCAGTCGCAGACTGACATTCGGCAGGTCTTTTAAACGCACCTTGCCCTGGCGGTCATCTTGTTCACGCCGGGCGGTTTCCAGTGAAGCGGCAGACAGCGCGACCAGATGCTCTGGGTGAGCCCACAGGTTGTCATCGACCTTATAATAATTCAGGCTGACCGCTATCCCGCGTTTGCGAAACGTAAGCGGTTCCAGCGGCTGTTCTGCCACATATTCCCGTAATTCTTCACTGGCGCGTAAATAGAGCTGATCTTCTTTTATCAGTGCAAAAACGACCCGTTCAACCGCCAGGGCATAGCCACCAAACTGGGTACGGGATTGAACATGACCCAACGGGGCCAACTGCTGTATTGAGCGCAGGATGACCCGCTGCTGTTTCTTCATATCATCACCTCCTTGTAACACAAACCTGTTAAAAACGTTACTATTCAGACGGTTAGAAGATAAGTAAATTCAGTAACAGGTTCAATGAATAAATCCGTTTAAACACAACCTTGTGCAAATTTTGCGAGGCATTTTCAGAAATTCAGGTTGATCTTTATCCAGGATGCCATTACTGTATATCCATACAGTCAACTGCTGAGTGATTAATTTATGCGCACCCAACATACCAGTAATGTATGCTCTGCTCACCGTTACGCCTTGTCCTCTGTTCCGGCAACGCACGGAGGCTGGATCACTGAATTACGTTACAGCGAACAGCCTGGCATGATGCAGATGCTGCTGTTACCGCTGCTACAGCAATTGAGTCAACAATCTCGCTGGCAACTGTGGTTAACGCCTGCCCATAAGTTGAGCCGGGCCTGGATGCAGGAATCGGGTTTGCCACTTGAGAAAAGTATGCATATCGCCGATGCTGAACGTTACAATGCTGTAGAGGCCATGATTAAAGCGTTACGCACAGGAAATTACAGTGTTGTTTTGGCCTGGATTCCCTACGAACTGGATGAAGATGAACGTCGTGAACTGGAACTTGCGGCGGCGGAAGGAAAAGCCCTGGGGCTCATTTTGCGGTCGGGTGAAACTCCCAAAACGGCAGTAAGACCAGAAAGTTCGCTAAAAATTCAGTCTGATTTGTTTCATTAAGTAAAAAATGAGATTTATCTCAACAGGTTTTTTATCTGACTAAAGGCTAAGACACTGATTCTGCTCCCCCCAGTAATGACAACGGCTTAGCCCCCTTTTTGTGGGGTAAGCACCCCACAGAAGTTCAGGCTAAATTGTTAGAAATTATGTATAAAACACTGTTTTTTTACATAAGTGCCTCACATCACACTTGTAAGTTTCCAATCTCGTTGTAGACTTTATCTCGCCAGGGTGCTCAATAACCTCCGTTTTTTGCGGTAGAGTCATAAGCGAGCGTTTTGACCCGGCGAAGGATTAAACCAAGAGCAACCTTTATGCTCATTGCCTATTTGGATGATAACGAGGCGCAAAATGAAAAAGACAGCTATCGCAATTGCAGTGGCACTGGCTGGCTTCGCTACCGTAGCGCAGGCCGCCCCAAAAGATAACACCTGGTACACCGGTGCTAAACTGGGCTGGTCTCAGTATCACGACACTGGTTACTACGGTCACGGTTACCAAAACAACGACGGCCCAACTCATGAAAGCCAACTGGGCGCGGGTGCGTTCGGTGGTTACCAGGCTAACCCATACCTGGGTTTTGAACTGGGTTATGACTGGTTAGGTCGTATGCCTAATAAAGGCAACCAGGTGAATGGCGCATTTAAAGCACAGGGCATCCAGCTGGCTGCCAAACTGAGCTACCCAATCGCAGACGATCTGGACATCTATACCCGCCTGGGTGGCATGGTATGGCGTGCAGACTCTACTCAGCAGAACGTAGCTACTGGCACTCGCATCAGCGACCACGACACCGGTGTTTCTCCACTGGCCGCTGTTGGTGTTGAATATGCGCTGACCAAAAACTGGGCAACCCGTCTGGATTACCAGTGGGTTAACAACATCGGTGATGCACAGACCGTTGGTGCTCGTCCAGACAACGGCATGCTGAGCCTGGGTGTTTCTTACCGCTTCGGTCAGGATGATGTTGCTGCACCAGCTCCGGCTCCAGCACCAGCTCCAGCGCCAGTGGTTCAGACCAAGCGCTTCACTCTGAAATCAGACGTCCTGTTCACGTTCAACAAGTCGACTCTGAAGCCAGAAGGTCAGCAGGCTCTGGATCAGCTGTACAGCCAGCTGAGCTCAATGGATCCTAAAGACGGTTCAGTAGTTGTTCTGGGCTTTACCGATCGCATCGGTTCAGAGCAGTACAACCAGAAACTGTCTGAGAAACGTGCTCAGTCAGTAGTAGATTACCTGGTATCTAAAGGTATCCCTACTAACAAGATCTCTGCTCGCGGCATGGGTGAATCTAACCCAGTTACTGGCAACACCTGTGACAGCGTGAAAGGTCGTAAGGCCCTGATCGACTGCCTGGCGCCAGACCGTCGTGTAGAAATCGATGTTAAAGGCATCAAAGACGTTGTAACTCAGCCACAGGCTTAAGTTATACGTGATAAAAAACCCCGCTAATGCGGGGTTTTTTTTGTCCTGAATATGAGATGGCTCATGGGGTTTTTGCTCTGAAGCGGCTGTCCAGATGGTACGCCCACTACTCTTTTTCAGAACCCGAGTTGCCTAATATCGCCTGCAGATCCTGCTTCAGCGTCGACATTTGGCTGGCGTACTTCTCTTTGCGTTCGGCATCTTCGATGAGCTGCACGATGGTTTCGGACAGCGTACTGTTACGGCGCTGCGCTAATCCCGCCAGCCGTTGCCAGACCAGATATTCGAGATCGATTGATTTTTTACGTGTGTGCTGATGCTCAGCATTGAAATGTCGCTTTCGCCGGGCACGGATAGTTTGCTTAAGTCGGTTGTCCAGATCGGGATGAATATGCTGGTTGATCCAGTCGTTAATTTCTACCGGATTATTTTCCATCACCAACAGCTTATCGACCGCGGCCTGCGCAGCACTGAGTTCCAGGTGACGCGTGATCAGCTCACCTTCCCGATGTTTTTTCACCAGGTATTTCCACTTCCATCCACTTTCAAGATTTTCGAGCTGCTGGTATTTCATCGGAATCTCATCGTGATCACGTAACGAACTAAGAATAACAGCTTTTTTACCGGATGCAGCAACGAAAAACATGCTGCCAGCGTCACAACATCTGATTGAACTCTGCAGTGCTTAAGCAAGGTGAATCCTGTATAATCTCGCTTTTCTCAAAACAGACAAATGCGATTATTTTGACCAGCACTCAACTTACGTGGCAAACCTTACAGCCGGATAGTACGCAATATCAATCCGTTTTCTCCCGAATTGCTGACGAAGAGACCGATGCCTTAGCAACGGTACAGCCCCGACTGCTGAACGCGCTGGCCCATTTACATCATCAAAGTCAGGGTTTCCCACTGCTGCTGGTTCGCAGCCAGGAAAACCGTGACTATCTTGCGTTGATAGCTGATGCAGCACAACGCGTTATGGGCCATTCGTCAGCACTGTCCGGTGGTGACTACCACATCATGGCCGACAACGTTACCTTGCAGCCGCCAACCGACAGCCAGCGCCCGTTTACTAGCCAGGGTGGCATTCACTATGCTGACTGGATCGAGCAGGAAGCGCTGTTTGGCTGTGTTCGGATGCACAAAGATCGTATTCAGCTTGAGCCGGGCCTTATTCATCGTGCTAACGGCGGAACACTGGTACTTTCACTGCGCGCATTGCTCACTCAGCCGCTGCTGTGGCTGCGGCTGAAAAAGTCTATTGAACAAGGCTACATTGAGTGGTTGTCGCAGGACGAACGTCGTCCCCTGCCGGTTTCCGTTCCCCCGCTTCCGCTTCAGCTGAATCTGGTGCTCTGCGGTGAACGTGACACACTGGCTGATTTTCAGGAGCTGGATGCTGAAGCTCACGAAATGGCGATTTACACTGAATTCGAAGAAAATATTCAGATCCTGGATGAAGACGACATGCTCGCATGGTGTCGCTGGACAGTCGATCTTGCCAGCCAGGCGGATATCGCCGTCCCCGATGAAGACTTCTGGCCAGAACTGATCAAAGAAGGCGTCCGTTATAGCGGCGATCAGGAAACCCTTCCGCTCTGCCCACGCTGGCTGCTGCGCCAGCTGCGTGAAACCACCCTGATGGGTGACACGCTCAGCGCCGAAGCACTGCGTGACGCGCTGGAAGCACGGCTGTGGCGTGAGAACTACCTCAACGAACGTTTGCGTGATGAGATTCTGCAGCGCCAAATTTTGGTCGAAACAGAAGGTGAAGTCGTTGGTCAGATAAACGGCCTGTCAGTGGTGGAATATCCCGGTCATCCGCGTGCCTGGGGCGATCCCTGCCGTATTACCTGCGTGGTGCATCCCGGTGACGGTGAATTTACCGATGTCGAACGCAAAGCGGAGCTAGGTGGCAATATTCATGCTAAAGGCATGATGATTATGCAGGCCTACCTGATTGCTGAACTGGAGCTTGATCAGCAACTGCCGTTTTCAGCGTCACTGGTGTTTGAACAATCTTATTCCGAAGTGGATGGCGACAGCGCGTCGCTGGCAGAACTGTGCGCCTTGATTAGCGCCCTTGCCAGCGAGCCCTTGAATCAGCAGGTTGCGGTCACCGGCTCGGTCGATCAGTTTGGTAATGTGCAACCGGTTGGCGGACTGAATGAAAAGATCGAAGGGTTTTTCGATATCTGCCATCAGCGTGAGCTGACCGGACAGCAGGGCGTCATTATTCCTGCCTGTAACGTTCGTCACCTCAGTCTGAACCAGCAGGTGGTTAGCGCGGTCGAAGAGGGACGTTTTCATATCTGGGCAATCGATCGTGCTGATGAAGCGCTGCCTCTGCTGACAGGTAAAATATGGAATACGGAAGATGGCGAAGGCGAATGTCTGCTGCGTACGATTCAGGAGCGCATCAGTCAGATGAATCAACCAGAGCCTTCACCACGATTCTGGCCGCTGCGATGGCTTAACTGGTTTAACCACCGCTAATCCCATTTGCTCAGCATACAACTGTTCGCTAATATTCGAGATTCACTAAAAGAAGGCTTATTGAGAACATGGTAGATAAACGCGAATCCTATACCAAAGAAGACCTGATCCTGTCTGGTCGCGGTGAACTGTTCGGCGAAAATGGTCCGCCGCTTCCATCCGGCAATATGCTGATGATGGACCGCGTGGTCAAAATGACGGAAGACGGTGGTAAATACGATAAAGGCTTCGTGGAAGCTGAGCTGGATATCAATCCGGACCTGTGGTTCTTTGGTTGCCACTTTATTGGCGATCCGGTTATGCCTGGTTGCCTGGGTCTTGATGCAATGTGGCAGCTGGTGGGCTTTTATCTCGGCTGGCTGGGTGGCGAAGGCAAAGGTCGTGCGCTGGGTGTAGGCGAAGTAAAATTCACCGGCCAGGTTCTGCCAGAAGCAAAAAAGGTGACGTATCGCATTCACTTCAAACGTGTCATTAACCGTAAGCTGGTGATGGGCGTTGCCGATGGTGAAGTGCTGGTTGATGGTAATCTCATTTATACCGCCAGCGATTTGAAAGTGGGTCTGTTCAAAGATACCGCAGCATTCTGATACGTTCCCCGCAGAAATGAAAACCTCCGCTTGATGCGGAGGTTATATCCCTTTTCAGTGACATCCGGCTACGCAGCAGCCGACCTGTCCTCCATGGCTTGTCGCCAACCTCCCAACCAGTGAGACTTAGCGTCTATCATTTGATACGGACACATCTCTTTAGAGCGTCCTGTAATGCCAGCTTGATAACCACGTGAATGGGCGCGCTCAAGGCGGTCTCGTTTCTGTCTCTTCATACTCCGTGTCCCTCATGTAAGGTATGTGGAATCTGGTGGAAAGAAAAAGATGGCTAATAAATGTTCAGCCACCCTTTTGTTTTACTCGCTCTGTATGAAAAGATCAATGCGCAATCTTCACGCCAATGTCACAAATGTGACCTGAACCGGACATAAATTTTCTGTTTCGTGATGTAAGCCTATTGCTTTATCCGTATGATTTATATAGAAACCTTTGATAACGTCAAAAAACTTATACGATTCGAAACAATAAGTTAACTAAAAGCCCGTCCCCGCTGAGTGTGCAGTGGCAGCGTTACGCGCAATCTGTTGAGCTATCTGCTGCCAGCCCTGGGCAAGCGTTTTGACTAATGCATCATAGCCATCTTCTCGCTGTGGCAGTACCAGACTGAACGCTTGCTTTGTGAAGCGTCCCTGATGTTCCAGCGTCCACTGCCCGCTAATCACCACCTTGCCGTCATACCTGCCCTGGAAGTCGTTCACCGTCACGTTCAGCGTATCGTGTTCTTGCCCGATTAACGTCTGAGTGACCAGACGACCCGGCAAGGCTTTGGTGAGATTGGTAATTAACGTTTGCTGAAGCTGCTGATCAAGCGGACTGGCCCACAAATTATTGGCGGCTATAACGTATTTTACGTCACTGGTTTGATAAACCAGGCCGTTACCCGCCAGATAATCCGGTACGACCACCTGCTGCACCCACAATGTCGGCTGTGCGTTTGCCTCACTGCTGATCACCTGCATCGAGGCTGCCCCTGAGGGCAGCTGATAGTAAGTGGTATTCACCGTGCTGCTACAGGCACTCAGTGCGAGAGCGGCCAAAAAAACGAGTCCTTTTTTCATTGTTTCGCCCTCTTCGGCTGGGGATCCTGTCCCGGTTTTGCTTCAAACACTAACGCATTACTTTTGGCATTTAGCGTCTTCAGCACTGGCTGCAGTTCACGCAGCACCTGATCAAGCCGTTGCATATCGCCCACCAGCTTGCTGTAGGCAGGTGAACCTGGCTGCAATCCTTTCATACTGCGGTTGAGCTCACGTAGCGTCTGCTGGGTCTCTTCAGGCAGCGTTTTCATCGCCGGACTGCTGGTAACGACGTTGATGTTATCAATGGTACGTTGCAGATCGCGCAGGGTTTTCTGGCTCTCCTTCAGCGTTCCGGTTGCTTCCGACACCATATTGTTTAGCGGTAAACCGTTAATTTTATCCAGCGCAGCCATCAGTTTCTGCTGAATCTGGCTCAAGCCGCCGCTCACCGTCGGGATCACTTCATAACCCGCCACTTTATCCGGGCCTTTATACACCGGTGCATTGTCATAGAAGTCGATATCGACAAACAGCGCGCCAGATAACAGGTTGCCGGTCTTCAACGTGGCGCGCAGGCCGTGTTTCTTACCATCCTGGAGATGCTGTTCAATGTCGAAGTTTTCACCCAGACGGCTAATGAAACGGTCAGGTTCAATGCGAATCAACACCGGCACGCGATAGTCGTTATTCAGCGCCTGCGCAGTGCCTGCATTCATAAACGGCACCTCTGAAACCGTACCCAGACGAATGCCGCGGAATTCCACCGGCGCACCGACCTGCAGCCCGCGAATCGAATCCGAGAAGAACAATAAATAGTCAATATGCGTGGTATACAGAGAGTCCTGAATACTGCGTTGATCGTCAAACAGATGATAATCCGCATGATTCTGGGCCGCTTTACCTAAATCCCAGCCATCTGGCACATCAAAGCTGACCCCGCCGCTGAACAGCGTGGTCAGCGATCCCATTTCAACCCGCATGCCTGACGCCGACATATCAACGGCAATGCCGCTGTCTTTCCAGAAGCGCACATTGGTGGTCACCAGGCGGTCGTAAGGGGCGGCGATAAACAGCTGATAGGTCATCATGCGTTTATCGGTATCAAAACTGCTGGTTTCAACGGTGCCAACACGATAGCCCCGGAACAGCACCGGATCACCCGCGTTAAGCTGTCCCGCTTTTTTACTGTCGAGGATAATGCGGATGCCCTTCGCATCAGGCGGCGCTAAAGGTGGCGCATCCAGCAAGGTGTACTGATCCAGGGGTTCTTTTTTGGTACCCGGCTGGAGCTCAATATATGCCCCGGACAGCAGTGTGCCTAAACCGGTAATGCCTTCGCGACCGACCTGGGGTTTGACCACCCAAAACGCGCTGTCGCTGTGTAGCAGCTTTTCCATACCGGCATTCAGTCGGGCTTTAATCTCAACATGGTGAAGATCGTCAGTCAGTACCGCACTTTCAACCACACCCACGTTAACACTGCGGCTTTTTATGGTGGTTTTACCCGCTTCAATGCCCTCGGCGCTCTCGGTAATCAACGTGACTTCCGGTCCCTGATGGCTAAAGTGATAAAAAAGAATCCAGCCGCCAATTAACAGCGTAACAATAGGGACGATCCATACCGGAGACCAACGCTTGATCTGATCCACTTTGGCATGACCGTGATTATTTTCCGTCAAGATGCGGCTCCTTCATGTTTTTTTCACCAGCACGATCCCAGGTTAAGCGCGGGTCAAACGTCATTGCTGCAATCATGGTCAGAATCACCACCAGCGCAAACAATACGGCTCCCCATGCCGGGTAAACTTTCATTAACTGCCCCATACGCACCAGCGCCGAGAGCACAGCAATCACAAAGACGTCAATCATTGACCAACG
Organism: Pantoea sp. SJZ147; assembly: GCF_007828605.1. Lineage (NCBI taxonomy): Bacteria > Pseudomonadati > Pseudomonadota > Gammaproteobacteria > Enterobacterales > Erwiniaceae > Pantoea > Pantoea sp. SJZ147. The sequence goes on along the minus strand of NZ_VIVB01000017.1, from coordinate 106,498 downwards.
TCCAACAAATTCAACCACCTCATAGATCAGGTGCATTTTATGGCTGTCACGCTGCCCGCGCCCGCTGGCATCCCAACACAGCCAGCCAATCGCCAGCATTTTCAGGGACGGGACCATAATACTGGCGATAAAAATAACTAACGCCACCGGATAGGAACCATCGCCCCAGAGTAAAATCACCCCGGCCATAATATTGGATGGCATCGCCGACCCCAGCGTTTCGGTAATCATAATCGGCAGCAAATTGGCGGGGATGTAAAGCATAACGGAGGTGATCAGCAGGGCCAGCGTCCACTGCAGGCTGTGCTTGCGGCGCGCATCGGCAACCACGCCACAGCGCGGACATTCCCGCTGCGCCACCGGCAACACCGCAGTACAGCACGGGCAGGAGCGCAGGCCCTGTTTTAATCCACTGACACCGGCTTGTGGGGCATGAGGCAAAGGCGGCATGGGTTCAATGTGCTGCCACAGCCAACGGCGGTCCAGGCACTGAAATGCCCGTAGCTGTAAGAGACAAAACAGGCACCACGGCCAGAAGCTGGTTTCGAGACCGATTTCACCATAAGCCATTAACTTCACGAAACTGACCAGCACGCCAGCCATAAAGATTTCTGCCATGCCCCAGTTGCGCATATGGAAAAGACTTCGTGCCAGCCCCAGTTTAAGGCTGACAGGCATCCTGACCTGATTGACCAACAGGACAATCGTGATCATGCAAAAGGCGGGAATGCCCTGGACAAACAGCAGGAACAACGTGGCCAGGCTGGCGTAATCATCGGCCACCATCACCCTGGGGATTTGCATCAGGCTAATCTGGCTGGACAGCCCGGCGACTTTCATGGTGATAAACGGAAACAGATTGGCGAGCACCAACATAAACAGTGCGGCAAGCGCATACCCGGTCGGACGTTTACGCGGCTCCGACCAGTTCACGGTCAGGGAAGTATGGCAGCGCGGACATGACGCACGGCTGCCAACGGGAATGTCCGGCAGTTTTACCATCAAGTCGCACTGTGGACAGAGCATCCACGCGTTCGTTTTCTCTGCAGAACACATTCCCGGACCCTTAAGCTATGCGCCGTTTCTCATAGATTCCAGCTCTTCCCAACGCGCAAAAGCGGTTTCCAACTGCTGTTCGACGTCAGCCAGTTCATCTAACACCGGCTGCGTTTTATCGTGTGGCTGACTGAAAAAATCCGGATGACTCATCCTGGCCTGCAGCTCGCCAATACGCGCCTCTAACTGTTCCAGTTTTTGTGGCAACTGTTCCAGTTCACGCGTGAGGTTATAGCTTAGTTTGTTCGCGTTACGTTTGGCAGCGTCATTTTTAGCATCGGCTGGCTTAAGGGCACTATTTGCCCCTTTTACTGAGCCCTGTCCCTTTTGCTGTTTATAAGCCGCCCGCTGCTGCTGCGCGTCATGGTAGCCGCCGACAAAGGTCCCTATCTCACCGTTGCCTTCAAAAATCCAGCACTCGGTGACGGTATTGTCAACGAACTGACGATCGTGGCTGACCAGCAGCACGGTGCCCTGGTAGCCATCGATGAGCTCTTCCAGCAGTTCCAGCGTTTCCACATCAAGGTCGTTGGTCGGTTCATCAAGAATCATCAGGTTACTGGGGCGCAGGAACAGACGCGCCAGCAGCAGGCGGTTACGTTCTCCACCCGACAGCGCCCTGACGGGAGTCATCGCGCGTTTTGGATGGAACAGGAAGTCCTGCAGGTAGCCCAGCACGTGGCGCGGTTTACCATTGACCAACACCTCTTGCTTGCCCTCCGCCAGGTTGTCCATCACTGTCCGATCGGGATCGAGTTCGGCACGGTGCTGATCGAAATAGGCGACCTCAAGCTTGGTACCCGAATGCACACGACCGTGATCGGCCTTCAGCTGTTGCAGCATCAGACGCAGTAAGGTGGTTTTCCCACAACCGTTCGGCCCAATCAGGGCAATCTTGTCGCCGCGCTGCACCTGGGCAGAGAAATCTTTTACCAGCTGCTTGCCGTCCACGGCGTAATCCACATTTTCCAGTTCAAAGACAATTTTACCGGAACGTGATGCTTCACCGACCTGCATATTGGCTTTGCCCATGACCTCACGACGCTCTGAGCGCTCGCGGCGCAACGCTTTTAACGCCCGCACGCGGCCTTCATTACGCGTACGACGCGCCTTGATGCCTTGACGAATCCACACTTCTTCCTGCGCCAGCTTGCGGTCAAACTCGGCGTTTTGCATCTCTTCAACGCGCAAGGCTTCTTCTTTGCCTTCCAGGTAGGTGTCGTAGTTACCCGGCCATGACACCAGCTTGCCACGGTCCAGATCCACAATACGGGTGGCCATATTGCGGATAAAAGATCGGTCGTGAGAGATAAAGACGATGCTGCCGCTGAAGGTTTTCAGGAAAGTTTCCAGCCAGTCGATCGTTTCAATATCAAGGTGGTTAGTTGGCTCATCCAGCATCAGCACGCGGGGATTACTGACCAGCGCACGTCCCAGCGCGGCTTTACGCAACCAGCCGCCGGATAAAGAGGACAGTTCGGTGTCCGGCGACAGACCAATCTGCTGCAGCACGTCCATGATACGGCTTTCCAACTGCCACAAATTGTGATGATCCAGAATCCCCTGCAGGCGCGCCATCTCGTTGAGATTTTTATCACTCGGATCGTCCATCACCTGATGCGAAATCGCATGGTAGGCTTTAAGATGCTCCGCCTGCTCTTCTACGCCTTCGGCCACAAAATCATACACCGAACCGCTGATATTCCGCGGTGGGTCCTGCTGAAGCCGTGCCACGACCAGATCGGTTTCATAAATAATGCGACCGTCATCCAGCGGCTGCTCGCCATTAATGATTTTCATCAATGTGGATTTTCCGGCACCGTTACGGCCCACCAGACACACGCGCTCATTTTCTTCGATGTGCAGTTCGGTATTGTCTAACAGCGGCGCATCGCTAAAGGACAGATAAGCGCCGTGGATACTAATTAATGACATGTAACTTATTCCTTACCAGCATGAGTAATCAGCCAGCAGTTATGAATTTGGCGGTTACGCGCAAAATCCTGTGACAGGGTTTTCTGAGTGATGTCCTGAGCCTGGAGCCCCAATGCCTTAAGGCCATCCAGATCCATTTTGAAACCACGTTTGTTATTCGAGAACATGATGGTACCGCCTTTACGCAACAGGCGTTTCAGGTTACGCATCAGCATCATATGATCGCGCTGCACATCGAAACTCTCTTCCATACGTTTTGAGTTGGAAAATGTGGGCGGATCGATAAAGATCAGGTCGAAATTCTCATCGCTCTCGTTCAGCCAGCTCAGGCAGTCGGCATGAAGCAGGCGATGTTGACGGCCGGTCAGGCCGTTGAGCCGCAGGTTACGCTCGGCCCATTCCAGATACGTGCGCGACATATCCACGGTGGTGGTGGAGCGCGCGCCGCCCAGACCCGCATGTACGCTGGCGGAACCGGTGTACGCAAACAGATTCAGAAAATCTTTGCCTTGGCTCATCTGGCCCAGCATCTTGCGGGCAATGCGGTGATCGAGGAACAATCCGGTATCCAGATAGTCAGTCAGGTTCACCAGGAAACGGGCGTTAAACTCCTGCACTTCAAAATAGTCGCCCTTCTCGCTCAGCTTTTGATACTGCGCTTTGCCCTTTTGCCGTTCGCGGGTCTTAAGGATTAAGCGGTTTGATGGCAATTCAAGCACGCTCAGCGTAGCGCTAATCACATCAAACAAACGCTGACGGGCTTTGTTCGCGTCGATGGTTTTGGGTGGTGCATATTCCTGCACGACCACCCAGTCCGCATAGCGATCCACGGCCACATTATAGTCCGGCAGATCGGCGTCATAAATGCGGTAGCACTCAATGCCTTCCTGACGCGCCCACTTATCCAGCTTCTTGAGGTTTTTGCGCAGACGGTTCGCGTAATCTTCAGCAATCTGATTACCGCGCTCAGCGCTGCTCGCCGACAGCTGATAGTTTTTCTGTACACAGTCCAGCGGGCCGTTTTTGGCTTTGAACTGACGGTCGGCACGCAGTTGCAGGCAACTCAGCAGCTCGGGAGACGCGCTAAACAGCGACAAATTCCAGCCAGCAAAATGCTGCTTCATCAACCGACCAAGCTGACTGTGCAGGGCAATAAGCGCAGGCTCGCTTTCCAGACGTTCACCGTAAGGTGGGTTACTGAGTACCGTGCCCAGCGTTTCTGAATTAACGGGATTCTGCAGCTTCAGCAGGTCCTGTTGTGCAAAGGTGAAGTGTTCAAAGACACCGGCGCGGCGCGCGTTCGATTTTGCCCACTCCAGCACCCGGCCGTTATTGTCATAACCAAAAAAACGCGCCTGACACGCTGCGGTGCCGACACGCGCCCGCGCCTGCGCGTCGCTCTTAACCTCTTGCCACAGGCTTTCGTTAAAACCAGACCAGGCGGTGAAGCCCCACTGATTACGCAGTAAACCCGGTGCGCGGTCGCAGGCTATCAGCGCGGCCTCAATCAGCAAGGTCCCGGAACCACACATTGGATCAATAAGCGGCGTGGTGGGCTGCCAGCCTGAACGCATCACAATCGCTGCGGCCAGGTTCTCTTTCAGCGGCGCCTGTCCGGTTTGCTGACGATAACCGCGCTGATGTAAGGCACTGCCGCTTAAGTCCAGCGCAATGCTGGCGCGATCGTCGTCAAGCCACACGTTGATGCGGATATCAGCCTGTTCGCGATCGACGTCCGGGCGTGCCAGATTACGGCGGGTAAAGCTGTCGACAATCGCATCTTTCACGCGCAGTGCGCCAAACTGGCTGTTGCGAATCTCATCGTTGGTGCCGTTAAAATGCACGACAAAGGTTTTATCGCTGCCGAACATGGCTGGCCAGTCGATGCCCTGCACCCCAAGGTAGAGATCGAGATCGCTGTAAACGCCAACCTCAGACAAGGGCAGCAAAATACGCGAAGCCAGACGACTCCACATCAGGCTTTGGTACATAACGCGGTCATCGGCTTTGAAGTGAACGCCTCCCTGTACCACTTGCAAATCCTGCGCGCCCAGCGCGTCCAGCTCATTTTTTAACAGCTCTTCGAGCCCACGCGCCGTGCTGGCAAACAGAGAATTCATATCGTCACTTTTTTACTCTTGAGAAAATTGTTGCGCATTATAGCGAATCGCAGACCTATGTCATAAAGTTAGCTTCTTTTGTCTTGCGCGCCTGCTCCTGGAGACCTTCATGATTACGCTTTCCCGCCTGTTTATCCATCCTGTCAAATCCATGCGCGGGTTACAGGTATCACATGCCTGGGTTGCCAACAGCGGGTTAACCTATGACCGTATCTTTATGGTGACCGAACCTGACGGTACCTTTATTACTGCGCGTCAGTTCCCAGAGATGGTGCAGTTTACGCCGGCCATTACGCCAGAGGGCTTGTTTTTACAAGCGCCCGACGGCAGCCAGTCGCTTATCCGTTTCGTAGACTTCACCCAGGATGAGCAGCCGACAGAGGTCTGGGGCAACACCTTTACCTCACGCATCGCGCCAGACAATATTAACCAGTGGCTGAGTGGTTTTTTTCCACGAGCGGTACAGTTGCGCTGGGTCGGGCCGCAGCCCTCACGTCGCGTGAAGCGCTTTACAGAGGTGCCACTGAGTTTTGCCGATGGATATCCCTACCTGGTAGTGAACAACGCGTCGTGGCAGGATTTACAGCAGCGTTGTCCAGCCAGCGTGCGGATCGAGCAGTTTCGCCCAAACCTGGTGGTGAGTGGTGCACCCGCCTGGGATGAAGACAACTGGGCTGAAATAGCTATCGGTCAGGTAAACTTCTCCGTTCCTAAGCCTTGCAGTCGCTGTGTTTTTACCACGGTTGGTGTTGAAAGCGGCCAGAAACATCCGGATGGCCAACCTTTGGCCACGCTCCAGGGATTTCGAACGGCGCAGGATGGCAGTGGGGACATTGATTTTGGCCTGAATCTGATTGCGCTCAACAGCGGTATTATTCGTGCCGGAGACGAGGTCAGGATAACCAAACGCCAGCCGCCGCGCGCGTACGGACCGGGAGAGGTGGTCGAAACGCTCAAGCCGCAACGGCAAGCGCCCCAGCAGGTCACGATTATCTGGCAGGGCCAGCGCTTCAGCGGCGACAATCAGCAGGTTTTACTTGAGCAGCTCGAAGCGCAGGGCTTCCGCATTCCTTATTCGTGTCGGGCTGGCCTGTGCGGCAGTTGTAAAATAACGCTGGTTGCGGGAAAGGTAAAAGCCTTAAAGCAGAGCGCCATCCGTGATGATGGCACTATATTGAGTTGCAGCTGTATTCCGGCGGGTGATATCGACGTGGTATGAGTTACACCGCGCGCGCATAGCGCGTGGCTTTTTCCTGCTTGTGGGGTTGCAGCCGATCGTTCATCACTTTAATCGCATCGCCAAGAACCATTCCCTTGCCCGCCAGCGTCAGTGCGGGCTGTGCCAGCAAGCAGAGCGCGGCGTTGTCGCCATTTTCGACCACCAGCAGACGCGCCTGTTCGCCATTTTCAGCCAGCGTGACCTCGACCATTTCGCCCACAGCGGGCTGCATTGACTGACGGTGCGCCGAGAAATGCCAGCTTTTTGGCATCAGGGGTTTCAGAAAACGCGCAGCAACCAGCGCATTTAATACCAGTTCAGCGCGTTGATCGCTGTTGAGCGGGCTTTGACGACATTTCTCTTCAAACGTGAAATAGAGTGCAGCATCATCAACACAAAATCCGGATTCGGTGAAAGCATCCGGCGTCAGCATTTTACGTGCATAGCGGGAACGAAAAAGCATACCGTCAGCCAGATCGAGCATCATTCGGTCGTGCTCTGCGTCGTAATACCAACGCCATTTGTCATCGGGTTTAATTTTCATCATGTGCCCTGTATTTACCGCTACGCTAAAAGCAAAAAATCCATCAAATAAAAATGAATGCTGAAAAATCGTGCAACAGGACAAAATATAAACGAGCCGGAGGGATAAATAAACCCCCCAGCGCATTATTATGACGAATGTCTTAGATATGGCTCACGATATCTTTAATTAAGCCCGGCCCTTTATAAATAAAACCAGAATAAATTTGAACCAGCGTGGCGCCTGCCGCTATTTTTTCACGCGCCGCGGTAAGCGAATCAATGCCGCCCACGCCAATAATTGGCAATCGTCCCTGTAATTCTTGTGACAGCCGCTGAATGACGGCGGTGCTGCGAGACTGTACCGGACGACCACTTAAGCCACCGATTTCTTCGCCATATTTCAGACCATTTACCAGCGACCGATCGAGCGTGGTATTTGTCGCAATAACGCCATCAATCTGGTGCCGTATTAAACTGTCAGCCACCTGGATCAATTCTTCCTCAGAAAGATCCGGTGCGATCTTTACCGCCACCGGCACATATTTGAGATGCCGTTTTTCCAGCTCTTTTTGTTTCGCTTTAATGGAAAAGAGCAGATCGTCCAGTGCCTCACCATATTGCAGCGAGCGTAAACCTGGCGTATTAGGAGACGAAATATTGATAGCGATATAACCCGCATGGGCATACACCTTCTCCATGCAGATCAGGTAATCATCTTTGCCCTGCTCTACCGGCGTATCTTTATTTTTGCCAATATTGATCCCCAGTACACCTTTAAAACGGGATTTTTTCACGTTTTCCACCAGATTATCGACACCGAGGTTATTGAACCCCATGCGGTTAATAATCCCTTCTGCTTCGACTAAGCGAAACATGCGCGGCTTGTCGTTGCCCGCCTGAGCGCGTGGCGTAACCGTTCCCACTTCAACAAAGCCGAATCCCATGGCACCAAATGCATCGATACACTCGGCATTCTTATCCAGGCCCGCGGCAAGGCCAAGGGCATTGTCGAACGTCAGCCCCATACAGCTAACCGGACGCGAGGGTAAATTCTGGCGAATGAACATTTCCAGCGGCGTACCGCTCATAAAGCGCAGCTGCTGAAAGGTGAGATGGTGCGCACGTTCAGGATCGAGCCTGAACAATGCCGGTCGGACAATTGAGTAAAACATGCACTCTCCTGGAAGACGGAAGCGATGGTGAAAATCAGTGCACAGGAAATTGTGCGCCAGAATGGTAAGGTGCTCTGGCGCAAAAGTAAATCGCGGGGCGTTAAGCCAGGGGACTGTTTAAAGCAGTTTTGATCTTACACAACGGAATCGTTTGCTGTACGTGAATTCAACCTGTCGGGGAACGCATAGTCACGCCAGATTTTGTGCCGCACCATGATGCCGAAAATACCGATGCAGACCAATACTTCGGCCAGCACCATCGACCAGGCCGCGCCGACGGCACCAAATTTCCACGCCAGCAGGCAGCAAACCGGGACGTTAATCACGCCCGCGACCATCATCACCATCATGCGTTGCCGTGCCAGCCCATGGGGGATCAAAATCTGCAGGCCCGCCGGATACGCGATATTGCCAAACAGGAAGCAGAGTACAAAGACGCGCAGCACATCGGCTGAGGGCAGGAAGTCTTTACCTAACAGCAACGCGACAACCTGATCGGCAAACAGCCAGGTAAAGATCACGATAGCCAGGCTCAGCGCAAACGACAGCATCAGGCTTTTCCGTGTTGCTGCAACCGCCGCCGCTTTGTCGCGGCCAAACAGGTGACTGACGCGGGGGAAAAACGCGCTACCAATCTGCTCTGGCACCGAGTTCGCGGCCTTGCGTAACCGATCCGCACCGTTGTAGATCCCCACCATGTAATGGGAGGTAAAAGAAGCCAGAATCACGACGTTAACACTGTTAAACAGATTGGCGCCCGCGATAGCAATAAACACATCCGCACTGTCGGTGATGCGCTGTTTGATTTCGCGTGGCTCAAAGCGATACGCGCCAATCACCTTCATTTCCAACACAAATTTCAGCGTGATGATGGCGTTGATAATCGACACCGCACCCGGTATCAGGGCAGCCAGCCAGGTATCCTCTGGCGTTTTCACCAGTAAAAACGTCAGTGGAATGGCACAGAAATTACCAAAGGTCGCGATGACAGCCGTTTTGCCCAGCTTTTCGAATCCCTGCATTAACCAGCCGAATGAAAACAGAGAGCCGATTAAGGTGGTGCAGTTAGCCAGGATAATGAAGAACAGAGAATGCCAGGACGGATTAAACCAGGTCGCCGTGAGTAACGTGCCGCTGGTCACCAGCAGCAGCATCAGCTTGGCGTTGAAGGTCGACCAGAAAAGCTGGGTAACACGTGTTTTATCGTCCCGGTGATGGGCAATGTCCTTGGTGGTAAAAACATTGAATCCCCAGTCAGAGATGGTACTGCAGTAAAGGACGCAGGCAATCGCCAGCGCCAGAATCCCCATATGATCCACCCCAAGCACACGCGCCAGATAGGGTAAGGTCGCCAACGGAAACAGGAAGGAGGCTCCCCGGTAGGCCAGTAAAGATAAGATATTGACTACTAAACTTTTGTCGAGCACTTTTGCCATGTCACAACAACCTTATACACATTGCATGTCTCACCTTCGCATTTCGTTCAGGTGCAAACAACATCAGGGTCCACTTTTAGGAATTACGGAACGCGTTTGAGTTCTTTTTTCACTTTATGGCTTTGCAATAAAATGAAGGTTTCCGGACTGTTTAACAGCAGCCATTCTTTAAGGCTGCTGGCTTTAATTCGGCGGCCCAGATAACGAATCGCATTCAGCACATATTCCGGTACCGGCGTTTGGTTGTAGAGCGACAGATAGATCATTAAACGAAAAGAGTGAATAAGGTAGGCTTTTTCCAGCGCCTTCTTTAATTCACTTTCTGCCCGTGAACTGCACAAGGTGTTGAAAGTGGCAATAAAAGCATTGTAGCGCTGAAAGAAAAAAGTAGGACTTTTACTGCTGTTGGTCAGCGACCCACTACGTATGCGCTGTTTGTAATACGTCTGCTGGGTTACCCATGCCTGTTTGCATTTCATAAATACCGATAAGGTAAAATTATGATCTTCATGCACGCGATCGACAAAGCGCAAATGATGCTGCTGGATAACGGTTTTTCTCAGCACGTAATTCCAGGCTGCAGAGGTATAGGAGCCGTTATGAAGCAACGCTAACAGCACATCCTGTGGCCGCTGAATGCCAGACAGGCTGTGCCTGACCTTAGGCCAGGTGATGTGCGGTTTATCTTCCCGGTACGCGCTGGAATTAAAACAAAATAAATCGGTATCCGGATAATTTTCGACGACCTGAGTAAGCTCACTCACTAATCCGTCCGCCACCACATCATCAGGATCGCAAAAGAAAACGAACTGCCCTTGCGCCACTTCTACGCCTTTATCGCGCGCATTGCCTGCACCGCCATTGGCTATTGTGATCATTTTCACCTGCGGAAGATGACTATAGTGCTGTTCAACTAAGGCTACCGTTCCATCGGTAGAGCTGTCGTTAACAATGATAATTTCGTTTGGCGCGCTAATTTGCCGTAATAATGAATCAACGCATTCGACAATATATTTTTCCACATTGTAAGTGGGAATAATGACCGATAACAGGATGTCAGACATACGAGATTTCTCTGCTGTTAGAAAATGACAAATAAAATCCACCAGCCTGAGACAGGCACTGACCAAGGGCGAATAGTAATTTTTAAAATAACAGGCGCTTACATTGAGCAGAGACATTTTACTGCCTGAATCAATAAAATGCCTGTCTCAATGTCGGCAGGAAAAGGCGATCAAAAAAAACATCGTTAGCGGTTCTAAAGAATAACTGACAGATAATCACGTCCCTGTTTAGAAATCATTTAGAAATCATTATCTCATCAGGACGTTTTGGCTGCGCTATCTGTAACCAAACATGAATTACCGTTAAAAAATTCATGTAAAATGCCCGTAATCCCCATCCCTTCCATGCAACTAATCCTAATACTTCGCCGGGAGCCAAACGAAATCACGTTGAATCATCGACATTTTTTACCCTTTCTTTTTTTGTATCGCGTAAAAAACAACAACACCGTTTTTCGTTTCATTCCTTTGTTTCATTATTTTGATATTCAAGTAACCAAATGTACGGATTCCGGGGGTTTCATGGCGTTTATTCACCCGGATTAATGTATCAATGCACCTTCCCTGCTTTTTTTAAGATTTGTCGTATCGGTTTTATCTCTCAGTCCTGACGTTTTTATCTGAAATCCTTTTGCAATTTTTACCTTTAGATTGTCAGAAAAATCATTTAAGCCCTGCCGTTGCCTCTGCCAGGATGAAAGCCTCAGTTCTCAACAAAAGATAATCAATAACTTTCAGTTATAAGGAGTCGTAAATGAGAGTGCTTACCCTGGCAGGTAGTCCGCGGTTTCCTTCACGGTCCACGTCGTTGTTAGCGCTATGCCAGCGCAAACTGGAAGCATCCGGCGTTGAGGTCATTCCGTGGAACATCCATAACTTTCAACCTGACGATCTGATCAATGCACGCTTTGACTCCCCGGCGCTTTTAGCCCTGAGCGAAGATCTGGCTCAGGCTGATGGCCTGGTCATTGCCACGCCTGTCTATAAAGCCTCTTTTTCGGGGGCGCTAAAAACCGTTCTCGACCTGTTACCTGAACGCGCGCTGGCTCATAAAGTGGTGCTCCCGTTGGCCAGTGGTGGAAGCGCCGGTCATATGCTGGCCCTGGATTACGCGCTTAAGCCAGTTTTAAATGCCCTTAAAGCTGAAGAAGTGCTTCACGGGGTTTACGCCGAAGATAATCAAATCAAACATTACGACCGCCAGCCAGAACTGGACCCGGTGCTGGCAAGCCGTCTGGACGAAGCGGTGCAATCGTTCTGGCTGGCGTTGTCACGACGTCATCAGCCCGTTGCCCTGGCCGTGTAAGGATACAGAGATGAAACGAATAGTCAGCGCGTGGTTAATGGCAGGGATGTTTGTAGCAGGGGCACAGGTTGACGCCGCAGAAGCGCCGCCCGCTCAGGTTCGCATCGGCTATCAAAAGGGGTCGGTCAGTATGGTGCTGGCAAAAGAACATCGCCTGCTGGAGACGCGTTTCCCCCACACGACAATTCAGTGGATTGAATTTCCGGCCGGACCGCAAATGCTGGAAGCGCTGAACGTGGACAGCATCGATATTGGCAGTACCGGCGATATCCCACCGATCTTCGCACAGGCCGCAGGAGCAGACTTACTGTATATCGGCTCCGAACCGCCGAAGCCCAAAGCTGAGGTTATTCTGGTCAGCCAAAACAGCCCGTTAAAATCCGTTGCCGATTTGAAAGGCAAAAAGGTGGCCTTTCAGAAAGGCTCCAGTTCCCATAACTTGCTATTGCGCGCGCTGGAAGAAGCGGGTTTGAGTTTCAAGGATATTCAGCCGGTTTATCTGACGCCTGCTGATGCCCGAGCAGCCTTCCAGCAGGGCAACGTTGACGCCTGGGCGATATGGGACCCCTATTATTCCGCCGTCCTGCTGCAGGGTAATGTCCGCGTATTGAAAGACGGCACCACGCTGAATCAAACCGGGCCGTTCTACCTTGCGACGCGCAGTTTTGCACAGGACCACAATGACTTCGTCTTAGCGACGTTAAAAGCCTTCAGTGACGCAGAAGCGCTGACGCGTAGCGAACGCGATCAGAGTATTCGTCTGCTTTCTACATCGATCGGTCTGCCTGAGGCCGTCATTGCCAGCAACCTGGACCATCGCCCGCCCAGCCCGGTCAGCCCGGTGAGTGCGCACACGGTCGCTTTGCAGCAGAAAACCGCCGATCTGTTTTATGCCAATCATCTGATTCCCGTGAAAGTATCGATTGCCGAGCGCATCTGGCATCCCCATGCCGTAACGCAATAAGGAGAGAAAAATGAGTGTTTCCGTATTTTGGTTCCTGCCAACCCATGGTGACGGACATTACCTTGGCACAGCTGAAGGCGCTCGCCCGGTTGACCATGCTTATTTACAACAGGTGGCACAGGCTGCCGACCGGCTGGGCTTTGGTGGCGTTCTGATCCCGACGGGCCGCTCCTGTGAAGATGCCTGGCTGGTGGCGGCATCGTTAATCCCTGTGACTCAGCGTCTGCGTTTTCTGGTGGCCCTGCGTCCCGGTGTCATTTCGCCCACCCAGGCTGCGCGTCAGGCCGCAACGCTCGATCGCCTTTCCAACGGACGCGCGCTGTTCAACCTGGTGACCGGGGGCGATCCCGAGGAGCTGGCTGGTGATGGCGTATTTCTCGATCACCGCGAGCGCTATGCTGAATCGGCCGAGTTTACCCGCGTCTGGCGGCGCGTGCTGGAAGGCGAAACGGTGGATTACGAAGGCAAGCACGTTCATGTGCGAGGCGCTCGTCTGATGTTTAAGCCAGTACAGCAGCCCCGTCCGCCGCTGTGGTTCGGGGGTTCTTCAGAGCCCGCTCAGGATCTTGCCGCCGAACAGGTCGATGTTTACCTCACCTGGGGTGAACCACCTGCCCTGGTTAAAGAGAAAATTGAGCAAGTGCGGGCGAAAGCCGCAGCACAGGGGCGACAGGTTCGGTTTGGTATTCGCCTTCACGTGATCGTGCGTGAAACCAATGAGGAAGCCTGGCAGGCAGCCGACAAGCTGATCGCCAACGTGGATGATGCCACCATCGCCAAAGCACAAAGCGCCTTCCAACGCACCGACTCGGTGGGTCAACAGCGCATGGCTGCTCTGCACGGCGGACGCCGCGATAAGCTGGAGATCAGCCCTAACCTCTGGGCCGGCGTCGGACTGGTGCGTAGTGGCGCAGGCACGGCGCTCGTTGGCGATGCGCCTACCGTGGCGGCACGGATGAAAGAGTATGAAGCCCTGGGCATTGAAACCTTTATCCTGTCGGGATATCCGCATCTGGAGGAAGCTTATCGCGTCGGTGAGCTGCTGTTTCCTCATCTGGATCTGAATATTCCTCAGGTCCCGCAACCGCGGGTGGTTCAGGCGCACGGTGAAGCCGTTGCGAATGATTTTACGCCTGAGAAAAAAGCCGCCCGGGCCTGAGGAGATAACGATGACCAGACTACGTAAATCATTCTCAGCGGCGCTGGTGCCCTGGCTGCTGCCGGTGTTACTGGTGGTGGTCTGGCAAATTGCATCACAGACCGGCTGGCTGTCTACGCGTATTCTGCCAGCACCGGAAAAGATTGTGACCACCTTCTGGCAGTTGGCCGCCAGTGGCGAGCTCTGGCAGCATCTCGCCATCAGCAGTTGGCGGGCATTGCTTGGCTTCAGCATTGGCGGTTCACTCGGTTTGCTGCTGGGATTGATCACCGGCACCTCGCGGCTGGGTGAGCGCCTGCTGGATACCTCACTACAAATGTTACGCAACGTGCCCCATCTGGCGCTAATCCCACTGGTTATCCTGTGGTTTGGCATCGATGAATCCGCCAAAATTTTTCTGGTGGCGCTGGGCACGCTGTTCCCTATTTACCTGAATACCTACCACGGTATTCGCAACGTGGACCCAGGTCTGGTTGAAATGGCGCGCAGCTACGGTCTATCCGGCTGGAGCCTGTTTGTTCAGGTGATCTTACCCGGCGCGTTACCGAGCATCATGGTAGGCGTGCGCTTTGGACTGGGATTAATGTGGCTAACGCTGATTGTGGCCGAGACGATTTCGGCTAACGCCGGTATTGGCTATCTGGCAATGAACGCCCGTGAATTTCTGCAAACGGATGTGGTGATGGTTGCCATCATTCTTTATGCCCTGCTGGGAAAACTGGCTGATGTCAGCGCATTACTGCTGGAGCGTGTCTGGTTACGCTGGCATCCGGCTTATCAACGTAAGGAGCAAACCGCATGATTAACTCCGCTATCCCGGCGCGTCTCAACGCGGGTACGCCCGTCGGTGTGAAGGGCGTCAGTAAGAAGTACGGCGAGCGCACCATTCTGAATCACATCGACCTGCATATTCCTTCCGGCCAGTTTGTTGCCGTAGTGGGCCGCAGCGGCTGTGGTAAAAGCACCCTGCTGCGCCTGCTGGCCGGGCTGGAAAACAGCACCCAGGGTCAACTGCTGGCAGGTAATGCGCCGCTGCAGACTGCGCGCGACGAAACCCGGTTGATGTTTCAGGATGCCCGACTGCTGCCGTGGAAAAAAGTCATTGATAATGTCTCGCTGGGTCTGCGTGGCAACGCATGGCGTGAGGCCGCACGTGACGCGCTGGAGGCTGTCGGACTGGCTGACAGAGCACACGAGTGGCCTGCCGCGCTCTCCGGTGGTCAGAAACAGCGTGTGGCGCTGGCTCGGGCGCTGATTCACCGTCCCGGCCTGCTGCTACTGGATGAGCCGCTGGGGGCGCTGGATGCCTTAACGCGGATCGAGATGCAGGAGCTGATCGAATCGCTCTGGCAGCAGTACCACTTTACGGTTCTGTTGGTTACCCATGATGTCAGTGAAGCAGTCGCGATGGCTGATCGGGTGTTACTGATAGAGGAAGGTCAGATAGGACTGGATTTGCTGGTCGATCTGCCCCGCCCCCGGCGACGGGGTTCAGCGCGTCTGGCAGAGCTGGAAGCGGAAGTGCTGGATCGGGTTATGCGTCGCGGCGCAACAGACAAACCGCCACGCTATGCGCAACAGCGTTAATCAAACGGCGGGCTGTTAACCCGCCGTTTTTTATCAGGCGTTCAGTGCCTTGGTAATTTTCTCGTACAGATCGCCAGACAGTTTATCCAGACCTTGCAACTGCTCCAGCGCCTGACGCATCAGCGCCTGGCGGTTAGCGTCATAACGTTTCAGACGAATTAATGGCTCAATCATACGCGAGGCCACCTGCGGATTGCGGGTATTAAGATCCGTCAACATCTCCACCAGGAAGCGATAACCACTGCCATCTTCGGCATGGAACGCCGAGGGATTACCTGAAGCAAACGCACCAATCAACGAGCGAATACGGTTGGGGTTACCCATACTGAAGGAACGGTGCGACAGTAAACGACGCACGTTGAGTAACGCATTTTGCGCCGGGCTGGTAGCCTGTAAGACAAACCATTTGTCCATCACCAGGCCATCCTTGTGCCAGCGCTCATCATAGTCCGCTAACAACGCATCACGGCACGGTAACTGTGCCGCCACCGCAGCAGTGAGTGCAGCCAGGGAGTCCGTCATGTTATTGGCATGCTGGTATTGCGCCTGCACCAGTTTATTCGCCAGATCCATGTCCCCAAAGGCCAGATAGTAAAGACAGATATTCTTCAGCGAACGTTTACCAATGTCTGCATGATCTACGTGGTATTCGGCCTGCTGATTCGCATGGTAAACGGCAAAGAACTCATCGGCCAACTCACGGGCCAGCGTACGCACCAGCGCCTCACGCACCAGCGCAATGGCCTGCGGATCGATAATTTCAAACAGTTCGGCGATTTCGTTTTCACTTGGCAGCGATAAAATCAGGGCGGTGAGCGCCGGATCGCTGTCGGCATCCAGCAACACCGTGCGGAAGGCGTCTGCGACATGCAGTGGCAATGACAGATGCTGGCCTTGCTGATGACGCGCCACGTTGAGGCGCAGGTAAGTGGCTAACAGGCTTTGTGCGGCATCCCAGCGTGAAAAGTCGTTGCGTGCATGGCGCATCAGGAAAGTCAGTTGCGCATCGCTCCACTTATAATCGAGCTTCACCGGCGCGGAAAACTCACGCAGCAGTGACGGCACTGGCTGGAAATAGACGTTATCGAAAACAAAGGTCTGGAACTCTTCCGTTACGTTCAACACGTTATGCACCGGATGGCCGTCACGCTGAAGCGGAATCACCTTACCCTGCCCGTCATAGAGTTCGATATCCAGCGGGATATGCAGTGGCAACTTCTCTTTCTGCTCGGCCGTCGGCGGCGTGTGCTGGGTAACATGAAGCGTGTACTGTTCCAGTTCCGGGTTGTAGTCATCGCGCACCGACAGCGTTGGCGTGCCCGACTGACTGTACCAGCGACGGAACTGAGAGAGATCGATATTAGAAGCGTCTTCCATAGCCTGAACAAAATCATCGCAGGTGGCTGCGCTGCCGTCGTGGCGTTCGAAATACAGCTGCATCCCTTTCTGGAAATTCTCTTCACCCAGCAAGGTGTGCAGCATACGGATCACTTCAGAGCCTTTTTCATACACCGTTAAGGTGTAGAAATTGTTCATTTCGATCACCTGATCCGGGCGGATCGGATGCGCCATTGGGCTGGCGTCCTCGGCAAACTGCGCGCCGCGCATGATGCGCACGTTATCTATGCGGTTAACCGCACGCGATCCGAGGTCGGAGCTGAACTCCTGATCGCGAAAGACGGTCAGGCCCTCTTTCAGGCTCAGTTGGAACCAGTCGCGACAGGTTACGCGGTTGCCGGTCCAGTTATGGAAATACTCATGACCAATGACCGCTTCAATCCCCAGATAATCTTTATCGGTGGCAGTTTCGGCTTTTGCCAGCACGTATTTGGAGTTGAAAACGTTCAGGCCTTTATTCTCCATCGCGCCCATGTTGAAGAAGTCCACGGCAACAATCATAAAGATGTCGAGGTCATACTCCAGGCCAAAGCGCTCCTCATCCCACTTCATGCTGTTCTTCAGGGAGGTCATCGCCCAGTCGGCACGATCCAGATTGCCGCGATCGACAAAGATCTCCAGCGCAACATTGCGACCAGAACGCGTGGTAAAGCTGTCACGCAGCACATCAAAGTCACCTGCCACCAGCGCAAACAGATAGCACGGTTTAGGGAAAGGATCCTGCCACTTTACCCAGTTACGGCCTTGGTCATCTTTACCACTGTCAATGCGGTTGCCGTTTGACAGCAGGTAGGGATAACGGCTGCCGTCAGCGATAATGGTAGTGGTAAAGCGCGCCAGCACGTCGGGGCGATCCAGATACCAGGTAATATGCCGGAAACCTTCGGCTTCACATTGGGTGCAGAGCGCTTCACCGGATTTGTAGAGCCCTTCAAGGGCGCTGTTACGGTCAGGATGGATATCATTGACGATTTTAAGCGTGAAGCTGTCCGGTAACTGACTTAATACCAGCGAACCCGCGTCTTCATGCCAGGCCGTCCAGGCCTGACCATTGACTTCCAGCGACACCAGCGTCAGATCTTCGCCGTCCAGACGCAGTTCAGCCTGGTGGTCTCCCTGACGTTTAACCTGACTCACCGCCGTCACCCGCGTCGTCGTTTCATCCAGTTCAAAGGTTAAATCGATATCGGTGATGGTGTAGTCCGGCGCACGATAATCGTGTCGATATTTTATTTGTGGCTGCTGCGTCATATTCCGTCTCGCATGTAGTAGTTATTCGTCAAAGTCTACGCATTCGTCGCTAAAGTAAAAGTATAAGCATTACTCGTCAAACGTCTAAGCATGATGCGCCGAGCTTAGCATGCACAATGCATGTATCAGATAAAATGGCTACAATTTGTTAACAATGACACATTTCGTCCTCGACTCGCTATCCTCAAATATGCTGTGATCGCTCTCTGTTAGTGATTTATACTTTTGCGTCTTTTACGACGTTAAACACACCGGGCTCTGCGCCACCGAACAGGATGCTGAAACGCGCCATGACAGGACATGCTTCCCCGATACTGACTTCGCTGCTGGATACGGATGCTTATAAGCTTCATATGCAGCAAGCCGTATTCCACCGTTACCATGATGTCACGGTGGCCGCGGAGTTCCGCTGCCGTAGCGACGAGCTGCTGGGTTTTTATGCTGACGAGATCCGTGCGGCAATAGATGCCATGCAGGCGCTGGCACTCACCGAGGCTGAATATGCCTGGTTATCTGACCTGCCCTTTTTTGCTGATGACTACCTTAGCTGGCTGCGAAACTTTCGCTACGACCCACAACAGGTCGAAGTCCAGAATCACCATGGCAAGCTGGCTATCCGCATCCAGGGCCCCTGGCGGGAAGTCATCCTGTGGGAAGTCCCACTGCTGGCGCTGATCAGCGAAGTGGTTCACCGTCACCGCACACCCGCCATCAGCAGCCAGCAGGCCGTGGAATTTCTGCATCAGAAACTGGACAGGTTTCAAACCCAGGTGGCTGACACCGATATGTCACGTTTCCGATTGATGGATTTTGGCACCCGACGCCGTTATTCACAGGACGTGCAGGAATCGATTGTCAGCACCCTGAAACAGGATTTTCCGTGGCTGATGGGCACCAGTAACTATGATCTGGCACGCCGCCTTGAACTTACGCCAGTAGGTACTCAGGCTCACGAGTGGTTTCAGGCTTTTCAACAAATCAGCCCGGTGCTGGCGAACAGCCAGCGCGCGGCCTTACAGGCCTGGCTGGATGAATATGATGACAAGCTGGGCATTGCTTTGACCGACTGTATTGCCATGGATGCCTTCCTGCGCGATTTCGGTCCGGTCTTCGCCCGGCGTTATCAGGGACTGCGCCACGACTCAGGTGACCCGGTTGAGTGGGGCGAGAAAGCCCTGGCGCACTATCAGCAGTTGGGTATCGATCCGCTCACGAAAACGCTCGTGTTTTCGGATAATCTCAACCTGGAGAAATCGCTGGCGCTCTATCGTCACTTTGGCCAGCGTACCAACGTTGTATTCGGCATCGGCACGCGCCTGACCTGCGACATTCCCGGTGTTACGCCACTCAATATCGTGATCAAGCTGGTGCAATGTAATGGCAAGCCGGTCGCTAAGCTCTCTGACAGCCCAGGCAAAACGATCTGTCAGGACAAAGCGTTCGTTAAAGCCCTGCGAAAAGCCTTTGACCTGCCGCTGGTTAAAAAAGCCAGCTAGCCTCTTTGTTATCGGGGCGTTAACGCGCCCCGCCTTCCCGGCATTAAATCTGATATTCCCCTGAATTTTGCTTGTTTCCTGTTGACTCACAAGTAACATAGCTACACCCCAGTCTGGGGAATTCATTCACACACTTCTTCTATATAGAGAGATATTTATGAGCGTAGTGCCTGTAGCGGATGTACTGCACGGTCGCGTCGCGGTTGACAGTGACGTCACCGTACGTGGTTGGGTGCGTACCCGAAGAGATTCCAAAGCCGGTCTTTCCTTTATCGCTGTCTATGACGGCTCCTGCTTTAATCCCGTTCAGGCTGTCGTCAATAATTCTCTGAATAATTATCAGGACGAAGTGCTGCACCTGACCACTGGCTGTTCCGTCATTGTCACCGGTAAGGTGGTTGCGTCGCCGGGTCAGGGTCAGGCATTCGAAATCCAGGCGACAAAACTGGAAGTGGTGGGCTGGGTAGAAGATCCCGACAGCTACCCGATGGCGGCAAAACGCCACAGTATTGAATACCTGCGTGAAGTCGCGCACCTGCGTCCGCGTACCAACCTGATTGGCGCTGTAGCCCGGGTGCGTCACACGCTGGCACAGGCGCTGCATCGCTTCTTCCATGAGAACGGTTACTTCTGGGTCTCCACGCCGCTTATTACCGCCTCCGATACCGAAGGAGCCGGTGAGATGTTCCGCGTCTCAACCCTGGACATGGAAAACTTACCGCGCAACGATCAGGGTAAAGTCGACTACTCCGAGGATTTCTTCGGTAAAGAAGCCTTCCTGACGGTGTCCGGTCAGTTAAACGGTGAAACCTACGCCAGTGCCCTGTCGAAAATCTACACCTTTGGCCCGACTTTCCGCGCGGAAAACTCCAACACCAGCCGCCATCTGGCAGAATTCTGGATGCTGGAACCGGAAATCGCTTTCGCCTCATTAGACGATGCGGCAGCCCTGGCGGAAGCCATGCTGAAGTATGTCTTCCAGGCCGTTCTGAATGAGCGTGCGGACGATATGGCGTTTTTTGCCGAACGCGTAGACAAGGATGCGATTAATCGCCTGGAGCGTTTTGTTACTACCGATTTCGCCCAGGTCGATTATACCGATGCCGTCGATATCCTGATGAACTGCGGTCAGACCTTTGAGAACCCTGTGTCATGGGGCATCGATCTGTCCTCTGAACATGAACGTTATCTTGCCGAGAAGCATTTCAAAGCGCCGGTGGTGGTTAAAAACTATCCGAAAGATATCAAGGCGTTCTATATGCGCCTGAACGACGACGGTAAAACCGTGGCCGCGATGGATGTGTTAGCGCCGGGCATCGGTGAAATCATCGGGGGTTCTCAGCGTGAAGAGCGTCTGGATGTGCTTGATGCGCGTCTGGAAGAGATGGGCCTGAAAAAAGAAGATTACTGGTGGTATCGCGATCTGCGTCGCTATGGCACCGTGCCACATTCAGGTTTTGGATTAGGTTTCGAACGTTTAATCGCCTATGTCACCGGCGTACAAAATGTAAGAGATGTTATCCCCTTCCCACGCACGCCTCGCAACGCGAGCTTCTGATTTTCAGCATTAAATATAAGAAATTCATATATATAAAGAGGTCGGCATCGCCGGCCTTTTTTTATTTTTGTAAATTTTGATATGTCTCACAAAGTTCCGTTATTTTTACATTTTGTAATACATATTTTATATTTGAAACAAGATTACGACTTTTGTAGCATTTTCGCAGTAGAATTACCCGATGGGGGATGGAAAGATGCGTGCAGACACAGGAGACACCAAACTTCTTTCAAGGTTCACGTAAAGTTTTCTTGACGGCAGTGGCAGGTGTCCAAATAACTCCAATGAGGGTAATAAATAATGATGAAGCGCAACATTCTGGCAGTGGTTATCCCTGCTCTGCTCGCCGCTGGCGCAGCTAACGCAGCAGAAGTTTATAACAAAGACGGCAACAAGCTGGACCTGTACGGTAAAGTGGATGCGCGTCACCAGTTCTCTGATAACGCAGGTGATGACGGCGATCAGACTTATATTCGCTTCGGCTTTAAAGGCGAAACCAAGATTAATGACCAGATGACCGGTTACGGTCAGTGGGAATACAACATTCAGGGCAATAACTCTGAAGGTTCTGACGCGCAAAGCGGTAACAAAACCCGTCTGGGCTTTGCCGGTCTGAAATTCGGTGATGCAGGTTCAATCGACTACGGCCGTAACTACGGTGTGGTTTATGACGCAATCGGCTGGACCGATATGTTGCCAGTATTCGGTGGCGACTCAGGTTACTCAGACAACTTTATGAACGGTCGTAGCAGCGGTCTGCTGACCTACCGTAACACCAACTTCTTTGGTCTGGTAGATGGCTGGAACTTTGCGCTTCAGTATCAGGGTAAAAATGATCGTACCGATCCTCGCCGTGCGAATGGTGATGGCTACGGTATTTCAACCTCGTACACCTCTCCGATCGGAGTCGGTATCGTAGGTGCTTACAGCAGCAGCGATCGTACTAATAGCCAGGCTAACGGTTCAGTCAGTAATAACAACGTTGTAACCTCTCAAGGTGCTGGCGTTGGTGCTGGTAAGCGTGCAGAAAACTGGGCAACTGCTCTGAAATATGACGCTAACAACGTTTACCTGGCAGCAATGTACGGTGAAACCCGTAACTCTACGCCAATCAGCGGAACTTTTAACGTCAATAATACAGTAATTAGCGGCAACGCTTATGCTAACAAAACTCAAGAAATCGAGCTGGTAGCTCAGTATCAGTTCGACTTCGGTCTGCGTCCATCTCTGGCCTACGTTCAGTCTAAAGGCAAAGACATCGAAGGTATCGGCGATGCTGATATCTACAAATACTTCGATGTGGGCGCAACTTACTACTTCAACAAAAACATGGCCACCTACGTTGACTACAAAATCAACCAGCTGGACAAAAACAACCCACTTGGTCTGCCTGATGATGACGTAGTTGGTGTTGGTCTGGTTTACCAGTTCTAAGTTTGTTGATGCAGTACAAAAAACGGAGCTTCGGCTCCGTTTTTAATGCCGTTTTCTTGCCCTCTCCCCGGTTATTTCCCCCCAACAACATAAGAACGGGTAATTCTGGCGCACAGACGATGAATTTTATCGCAAACGGTTGGCATTTCGCCGTGCTGACGTTAACCTGATGGTTCATTTGCTAAAGTTCACGCTACTGGACCCGACTCATGTTTGAATCGATCTCTGCTGCACCCGCTGATCCTATCCTTGGCCTGGCCGATCTCTACCGTGCCGACGACCGCCCAAATAAAATCAATCTTGGTATTGGTGTTTATAAAGATGAAACCGGGAAAACGCCGGTGCTCACCAGCGTTAAAAAAGCAGAACAGTACCTGCTTGAAAACGAAACCAGTAAAAATTACCTGAGCATTGACGGTCTGCCGGATTTCGCGCATTGCACGCAGGAATTGTTATTTGGCAAAGGCAACGCCCTGATCGCGTCGGGCAGAGCCCGTACGGCGCAGACGCCGGGCGGTACGGGTGCACTGCGCGTCGCCGCAGATTTCCTGTCCACCCAGACCGCCGTTAAGCGCGTGTGGGTGAGCAACCCGAGCTGGCCTAACCACAAAAATGTGTTCAATGCTGCCGGGCTTGAGGTGTGCGAATACCAGTATTACGACGCGGCTAACCATACGCTGGACTTTGATGGCATGCTGGCCTCGCTGAAAGAGGTGAAAGCTGGTGATGTGGTGCTGTTCCACGGCTGCTGCCATAACCCGACCGGTATTGATCCAACAGCAGAGCAGTGGCAACAGCTGGCACAGCTCTCCCAGGCCAACGGCTGGTTGCCCCTGTTCGACTTCGCCTACCAGGGCTTTGCCCGTGGTCTGGAAGAGGATGCGGAAGGGCTGCGCATTTTTGCTGCCAGCCATCAGGAACTGATTGTCGCCAGTTCTTATTCCAAGAACTTTGGCCTGTATAACGAACGTGTTGGTGCAATTACATTGGTTGCAAGCGACGCCGCGACGGTCGAGACCGCGTTTAGCCAGGTGAAATACACCATTCGCGCTAACTACTCCAATCCTCCGTCACACGGTGCCGCCGTCGTTGCCACCATCCTGGGTAATGACGCGCTGCGTACTATCTGGCAGCAAGAGCTGTCTGATATGCGTCAGCGTATCCAGCGCATGCGTCAGCTGTTTGTTAACACGCTGGCGGATAAAGGCGCACAGCAGGACTTCAGCTTTATCATCAAGCAGAATGGGATGTTCTCATTCAGCGGACTGACCAAAGATCAGGTTATCCGCCTGCGCGAGGAGTTTGGGGTTTATGCCGTTAATTCGGGCCGCGTGAACGTTGCCGGTATGACGCCAGATAATATGTCTGCACTGTGTGAGGCAATTGTCGCCGTACTTTAGGCTGATACCGCATAAAAAATGGGCCGCTCTGGCCCATTTTTTATTGCAGGAAAGGATTGGTCAGACGTTCACGTCCCAGCGTTGACACAGGACCGTGACCGGGTAAAAACGTGACATCGTCGCCTAGCGGCAGCAGCTTATTTTTTATCGCATCGATGAGATGCTGATGATTGCCCTGCGGGAAATCAGTGCGCCCTACACCACCGCTAAAAATCACATCACCCGAAATCAGTAAGCGACCTTTGGCATCAAAAAATACAATGTGGCCTGGCGTATGTCCCGGGCAGTGCAGTACGTCAAGCGTGACCTGGCCGACCTGAACAGTGTCACCTTCCTCCAGCCAGCGATCCGGCGTCAGTGGCGCGCAGTACTCAAGACCAAACATTTGGCTTTGCGTGGGTAATGATTCCAGCCAGAATGCATCCTGCTTTTGCGGACCGACCAGCGGCACCTTCCAGAATGCAGCCAGTTCCGCCGCCGCCCCAACGTGATCGAGATGACCGTGCGTAAGCAGGATCTGTGCGGGCTTTACCTCAAGCTGTGCCAGCGTTTGCTTGATGGTCTCAGCATCGCCACCGGGGTCCACAAGGGCGGATTCACGCGTGGTTTCACACCAGATAACCGAACAATTCT
Source organism: Pantoea sp. SJZ147 (assembly GCF_007828605.1). Classification (NCBI taxonomy): domain Bacteria; kingdom Pseudomonadati; phylum Pseudomonadota; class Gammaproteobacteria; order Enterobacterales; family Erwiniaceae; genus Pantoea; species Pantoea sp. SJZ147. The sequence goes on along the minus strand of NZ_VIVB01000017.1, from coordinate 81,785 downwards.
GCGCAAAGGCGGTGACGGGGATAATGTGATAGTTCATAACGCTCCATGGTCGGCACCCGCAGCGTTGCCGACGTTACTACCAGTGCCTGACGGGACCGGTATCAATATGTACAAAGTTGCTGCTGGGGTAATATCCTACACCACCGGCTCGCATTTTTAATGCGGCTTTGCGAACATTCGCCAACGTCACCCCTTCAATATGAAAATCCATCGCCTGGCCTTTGGTGTGGTAACTGTGTTTTGCCACACCAGGTCCCGATTCCCGCAGCATATTGTTCGTCGCCAGTGAGCGATAGCCGGAGACGAGCTGAACGGGTTTGCGCGTTTCTAACAGCGCCTGAAGGCGATAGAGCTGATCAAACAGATGGGGATCGATACTTTTTGTTTTATTGGCACGGTAGTCGCGGAAAAAGTGGTTCAGGCGTGACAATTCACTTTTGTCGTAACTTTTACCGTTAAAAAATTCAGTTTTAAGGGTTTCGCCAGTGTGAAGATTATTGAGCGTTAAAATCCGTGGACGTGAAGTGGAGAGTGAAGCCATCGCGGTCTCTGGCAGTAAGGCCAGACCGGCAGCGGCACTTCCGCAAAGCAGCAGTTTGCGACGTAAAGAATCGATTGTAGACATGGAGCGGTTTACCTGAAAACAGAGTCAAAGACATGTGCAAAAAACGTACTGGCGGAACCATAACTTCCTGGCGCTAGCACGTCAACCCATTATGGGCAAGTTTGGAAGGCGGCTCCAGATAAAGCCGCCTTAATGACAGGACTGAATCATGCAGAGGCCGTGCGACTAACGATTAAAAATCAACCATTAGAGCAACAACTGTTGCGCACGGCTTAAGACCTGGCTGGCTGAACGCGCCGTATTATCATAATTGTAAATATCTGTACGGAACTGCGTTTTACCGTCATCCGCGACCCAGGCCGTTAAATAATACAGGTTAACCGGGATGCGATGGCGAATAGGCACATAGCGCGTGTCTCCCTGCTTAAGCGTGTCAGAGATACGGGCATCGTTCCAGCCGACATCCTGCAACAGAATACCCGCCAGTTCTGAGGCTTTATTGACGCGCACGCAGCCCGAGCTTAGCGCACGAATATCGCGCTGGAACAGGTTGTGGTTCGGCGTGTCATGCAGATAAATCGCATCCGAGCTTGGCATATTAAACTTATAGCGACCCAGCGAGTTGGTTTGCCCCGGTGCCTGACGTATGCGGTAAGGGAAAGAAGACGCGGACACCATGCTCCAGTCAATCATGCTGGGATCGATGACTTCAGAATCGGCACTCCAGCCAGACAGCAGGGTATAACCGTGCTTATACAGATAGGTGGGGTCCTGTTTCACTTTAGGAATAATGTCCTGACGCACCAGGTTGGTCGGCACATTCCACGGCGGATTCAGCACCACATTATTCAGTGCGCTTCGCATCAACGGCGTTTTACGATCTGGCCGGCCCACGATAACCCGGGAGGACAGAACTTTTGTGCCGTTGTTGTAATAGTTCAGCGAGTAGTTGGGGATGTTAACCATAATGCCGTTGTGCATATCATCCGGCAGCAGGCGCAGGCGCTGAATATTCAACGCCAGTAAGGCAGCACGCTGCTGGGGTGAGACATTCAGCCATTCACGTGTGCGCAGGCCAATCGCCCCATCGGCGTCAAGCCCCTGCCACTGCTGAAAGCGTTTTACCGCCGCCACCAGGTTGTCATCATAGACGTTCACACCGCCCGGTGCCGAGGGGGCATTTTGCACATTGCCTGAAACATCGGGCGTGATGGCGGGTATATCATTAACCGTCACTGCCGAAGGACTCACGGCGACAGGCTGCTCGCTGTGGCTGGCAGGAACGGGCGCGGTGGGAACGACGTCCTCGTTGGGCGCAGGTACGGCAACCTGAGCGCTTAACATACCGCTGCGGCGTAATATTTCGCGTAAGGCCGGCACATCGTCACTGACCTGTCCAGGTCGTAAGGTGTCACGATTTTTAATTTGCGGCCAGGGCTGTTTATCTTCAAGCAGACTCTTCAGCGCCTTGTGCATCAAGGGATACTGCGGATGCTGCGGCACCAGTGAATTGACAAAGGCCAGCGAACTGCCCGCATTCACCGCATTCTGCCATGCGTTAATCACGGACACCGACGGTACCGCCAGCTTGTAAGGGACGGTGCTGTACAGCCAGGTTTCCCCCTGAACAGGCACCGTTGACACAAACTGCAAATAGCCCAGCATCGCATCGGACAGCGTTACGTCGCGGGCGAAATCTTTAATCGTCGGATCGGTCAGGCGATCGACCCAGCGGGTAAACTGCGGCTGGACGCCGGAAAGCGCAACCTCCGCCAGCTGCTGCTGAAACTTTTGCACGGCGTCAGGATCTTGCCAGATCGGCTGCATATTTCGCGCGGCATACAGGGCAGCCAGTGAAGCGCCATAAAAAGGCTGGTTATCGCCTGAAAAAGCCTGTCGGATCTTCTGCTGGCTCTCGCTGACGGACAGGGCTGCATGCGTCATTTGCGTGCCCGGCATGGCAGCGATGATAGCGGCCTGAGCCATGGCACAAGGAATCAGCGTTAGTGCCAGCGCAAGCCACGAACTAACCTGATGAATTTTTAAGCTTTTATTCAGTAACATCCCTGCCCCCTTCATTGATCTACCGCGCAGCATGTCAGGAAACGGCTGCGATCGGGCTGTTACCCATATTATTGAGTATACGAATAAAAACGGCATTTGCCTCCTGTGACAAATGCCGTTACCAGATTAACCAATGGCGCTGTTTTTGACTATCTCTGCATCATGAATATTATGTCGTGGTTTCGCTTGCTGGATCGGCTTCGCTACTGCGTTTCGCAGGCAGCGGATCGGCGGCGAATCCGCGTAATCCCACCACGTGAACGTGCTCGGTATTATTAAATACTTTACGCATCAGTTTATAAGTGGTGCCCTTCTCCGGGCTGATGTTCTCTGGTGCCGCAATAACCAGCTGCATCTCCAGACGCTCACAGAGTTCAAACAGCGTCGCGATAGAGCGTGCATCCAGACGAGCGGCTTCATCCAGGAACAGCAGACGGCAAGGTGAAATATCTTTACCGCGCAGGCGGCGTGATTCCTCTTCCCAGCTCTGAACGACCATAACCAGAATCGACATCCCGGTACCAATCGCCTCACCGGTAGACAGCGCACCACTTTCTGCGCGCAGCCAGCCGTCCGAACCACGATTGACCTCGACTTCCATCTCCAGGTAATTACGGTAGTCCAGCAGCTCTTCACCAATGGTCTGCGGCGTGCGCTGGCCCATATCAATATGTGGATTCAGACGTTGATAGAGCTTCGCCAGCGCTTCCGAGAACGTGAGTCGGTTGCTGTTAAACAGATCCTGATGCTGTTCATGCTCTTCAGACAACGTATCCAGCAGCATCGCGTGGGTTTCCCGCACGTTAACGTTAAGCCGGACGCTGCGCACCTGACCAAAGCTAACGGTTTGTAACCCCTGGTTCAGCTGACGAATACGGTTCTGTTCACGCTGGATCGTTTTACGAATAATGTTCGCCACGCTGCGTGAACTGATCGCCAGAGTTTGCTCACGGGCCGTCAACTCCTCCGTCAGACGATTGAGTTCAATCTCCATCTGTTCGATGGCTTCAACCGGATCGTCGGTGCGAATAATATCCTGACGGATACGTTCGCGCAGATGTTGATACACGGCGATGAAAAACTGAATCTTACGTTCCGGACGTTTAGGATCTTCAGACAAACGCAGCACGTCGCGCAGATGTTCGTTATCCGCAACCGCCAGGCGCAGTGCGCCCAGCGCCTTATCCGACATGGATCGCAGTTCATCGCCACTGAGATAAGCCAGTTCACGGCGATGCAGACGGCGTTCCACCCCGTTGTCTTTAACCAGACGCAGTACCAGGCACCAGCCCGCTTTGGCGCTGACCACCTGTTCACGGTTCTGGTGATAGTTACGTTCAAGCTGGCGCAGCTTTTTCTGCAGGTTGTCCATCTCTGCTTCGCAGAAGGTGAGCTGTTTCTCCAGCTGATTGCGGCGGGCGCGGTTGTGGCTCAGCGCCGTATAAAGCTCGTCACGGCGGATTCGCGCGCGTTCTTCCGCACTGGCATCGGCCTGAACCCCAATGTCCTGCATTTCCTGCTGCAGCTCTTTCAGCATGTCGCGCTTGGCATCATAAGCACTTTTTAACGATGCCAGCACCTGCGAATACTGCGTCAGCTGCGACTGATGCGCGCGCAGGCGTTCACGCGTGCGACTCCGTTCGGCTTCGGCCTGCTCCAGGCGCTGCCGTAGTTTATCGCTCAGGTCGTTGTTGCCGCCCAGCATGCCAGCCGAGTCGTCATAGCTAAAATGCGCCCGGCGCTGTACCACTTCCGTCAGGGCAAACGCCTGCTGACGCGCATTGCGCTGCTGTTGCTGCGCCTGCTGGTAATCCGCCTGCAGCTGTTCGTGCTGTTCAGGATCGCTTTGCAGTACCGCAATCATCGGCTCAAGTTTGGCCAGTTTCGTCCCATGTAAATGCAGGAAACGTGCGGCCTCTTGCGCCTCTTCGACCTGCTCGCGAATCTCTTCACAACGATCCGCCAGGGTTTCATCCAGCAACAGGTTAATGCGCGGCAACAGGCGGTTAAGCTGTGCAACGCCCTCTTTCGCCAGCTCAAACTGCTGACGCTGCTGCTGATTGTTGCTTTCATGTTGATTGAGCGCACGTTCCAGCTCACCGCGACGGGCGCCGAGCTGACGGATTTGCGCTTCAGGATCGTCATCAAAGGCCACCGCAAGGTGACTGCCGATAAAGCGGCTGAAAGACTGGTGTAAACGTTGCGTCTTCTGAACGTCAAAAGATAACGTGGCATAGCGTTCCGCCAGGCGATCGCGCTCATTGTTAAGTAGCTCGAGTTGGTTTTCGCGTGCCGCCCGACCAAATAAAGGAATTTTTGGGAAGCGGGAATAGCGCCACTGACGCTCGGCGACTTTCACTACGACCGCGTTTTGTAGCTCGTCTACGCTGAACACGCTGTCATCGAACGACTGGGGGTCCCCTTCGATCAGGTACAGATCTTCCGGGCACTCTTCTAAGCCATCCAGTTGCTCACGCACCAGCGACAGGTCGGGCACCACAATAGCGTGGCGCGACGGGCCATACAGCGCGGAGAAGTAAGGTGCATCGTTCAGCGTCACGTCATCATAAATTTCTGACAGCAGTACGCCGCCAAACCGTTCGGCAAGCTGATTCAGGCGAGGATCTTCGGCACCGCCCGGTTGGCTGAGACGTTCAATTTGCTGCTCAATTTCACGTTTGCGCGCCGCCACTTCGTCACGTTCAACGGTGGTTTCACGCTCGCGTTCCAGCAACTGCTGCATGTACTCGGTCACGTCCTGGCTGCTGGCCAGTTCCTGACCGGTTTGCTCACTGAGCTGAGTCAGGATTTCTTGTGCTGCCAGCCAGTGCGGCGCGCGCGCGGTCAGCGACGTGATGCGTTCGCGCAGCTGCTCAAGTTCCTGGCGCATCATCATGCGCTGTTCGCCCGCGTCAGCCACGCTGCTGTTGAGCTGCTCGATTTGCGCTTCGAGTTCACGCTGCAACCCTTCCAACGCATCAGGCTCGTAATGCTGGCCCTGACGTTTACAGAACTCTGCCAGCAGACGTTCGGCTTCCTGTTGTTCGCGCAGGCGCTGTTCAAGCTCATTCAGGCGCAGACGCAGTGACGAAAGTTGATCGGCATGGTGACGCTGATTGCTGGCATCGCGCAGCAGATCGCGGCCGACTTGCCACGCCTCTTTGCGGCTGACGTCACCGGCAATGCTGGTGACCAGCGACAACGCCTGCTCAAACTGGCTGTGAGCCGCTTCCGCTACGCTCAGCTTCTGCTCAAGATGCAACAGTTGCCCCGTGGCTTCTTCTTCTTTCGCCTGGAAGCTGGCCTGCCATTCGGCAGCATTTTCAATATTCAGATCCGGCAGCTGGCACAGCGATCGCGCACGTTCCAGCGCCTGTAACGCCTGTTGGTACTGGATCGCCCGGGTTTGTTGCACATCCAGCGCCTGCTGAAAATCGGCCAGCTGGCTTTTCAGCTCATCGACTTCCAGTTCGGCCGCCTCAGCACGGGCCTCATTTTCTTCCTGGATTTCACGCGCTTCGGCGACCACTTCGCTCTGCTCTTCCAGACGCAGCGTTAGATCCTCGATATCGCTGTCATACCGGGTAATCTTCTCTTGCTGGCGCATCGCCGTTTGCACCAGATTCAGGTGATCGCTGGCTGCCTGATAATCGATTTCGAGATCGCTTTCCGCCCCGCTGTGTTCGGCCAGCTCGCGCGCCATTTCCACATGACGGAACTGTTCAGAGGCCAGCTGTTTGCGGCTGCTGAACAGCTCATTGCGCAGTTGTAAGGCGCTATCAAGATGAATGCGTCGCTCATTGGCGTGACGCATGTAGTCTGCCGAAACGTAGCTGGTGGCTTCAGAAATCAGATGCTTGAACAGGTCACGATCGGACTGCGTCACGCGGATGGCTTCCAGCGTCATGCGGTTTTCGCGCAGTGCCGCTTCCATATCCTGAAACGCTTTGCGCACGCCGCTGTTTTCCGGCAACAGGTAGTCGCGCAGAGAGCGGGTAATCGCACTGGAGATACCGCCGTAAAGTGACGCTTCGATCAGGCGATAAAACTTGCTGCGATCGCTGGCTGAACGCAGGCGACGCGGCACGACACCGAGATCAAACATCATGGCATGATAGTCGGTGACCGAGCTGTACTGACGGAACTGGACGCCTTCCAGTGCCTCAACGCGTTCTTTTACCTCGTTAAGCGGTAAAACACGTGCCTGACGGCTGTTGAGGATTTCCGTGAGCATGTCGGTAGGCAGCGTATCCGTGGGCAGCCCATGAATACTGAAAGGCTTGATATCGACCTTCTTATCACGTCCGGCGATCTGCTGCAGTCTGACACCCACGACAACGCGTTGATGACGGGAATTGACCACGTCCAGCATGGCATAGCAGACGCCGGCGCGAAGTTTACCGTGCAGGCCTTTATCGCGTGAACCCGAGGTGGCGCCGGCTTCGGTAGTGTTACGGAAGTGCAACAAGGTTAAGTCAGGAATCAGCGCCGTGACAAAGGCCGCCATGGTGGTTGACTTACCTGCCCCGTTCCCACCCGACAGCGTGGTGACCAGTTCATCAAGATCAAAGGTTCGGGCAAAAAAACCGTTCCAGTTGATCAGCGTTAGCGAACGAAATTTGCCGCGTTCAATCATGCCTGTTCTTCCTCCGCGATATCACCCGCATCGCTGTCATTCTCTTCACTGTCTTCCGCCTCAGTCGTGGCCGTTGCGTTGTCCAGCAACATTGCCTCGCCGTCACGAATCAGGCGCAACTGCGCTTCCCGCGGATCATCACCGCTGCGCACATCGGCACCAAAGCGAAAAACAGACTCGATAATACGAAACTTGCTGCTGTCATTGCCAAAGAACCACACCATACCAAGACGACGCAGGCGGCTTAAGGAAGCCCGCATTTTTTCCTGCAGCTTGGCACGATCGAGATCCGAGCCGGTTGAGCGCTGGTTAACCAGCTTCAGCAGTTTGCTTTCATCAGCCAGGGACAGCAGCTCGTCATACAGCTCCTGCTGGGTAAAAATACCTTCGTTCGCCAGACGTTCCGGGCTGAGATAGAGATAGCACAGGATTTTACCGACCATCATATCCAGCTCAGACAGGACAGAGCGAGGAATCAACGTGGTTGAGCGTGGACGCAGATAGAAGAATCCCTCTGGCGCGCGGATCAGCTCAACGTTATAGCGCGTATAAAACTCTTCCAGATACTGCTGGTAATCCATCAGAAAAGCGTGGTTATCCAGCTCTTCAATGCCAATGTGGCGTCCGGCACGCAGTTGACTGTCCAGCGCCGGAAAAATCGGATTTGCCAGTGCCTGTGCCAGTTTAACCGGCATCACTTGTTCAATATTTGTCGATGACATGTGCCTGCACCTTGGCTCCGTAATCATTAATGGCTTGCCATTCCACAGGCAAACCGGCTAAATCGGCTTCCGCTACGCCGAGTCGCACCGCCTGATCCACTACGATGCGCGCAAGGTCAAAGTGACGCGCGCGTGGGTATTGGGCCAGATAGTCGCGCATTACCACGGCGAGGTTGAGCGGTTTTTGCTGCGTTTTGTAACTCTCTAAGGCTTCTTCAATCATGGCCGCCAGCTGCTCGCGAATTTCATTAAATTCTTCAAATTCCAGCTCGGCAGGCAGTTCGCCCATGACTTCGTCGTTACGCAGCGTCAACTCGTCATCACGCATATCGTAAAGACGTTCGGCGTTGGCATAGGTCAACGCCCAGGGCGCATCAAAATAGTTCTGTACGGAAACCCGCAACCGCTGAGCAAAAACGCGGTTTTTGTCCATATCGATGGCAGTACGAATAAATTTGTGGACGTGGCGATCGTAGCCAATCCACAGGTCGATGGCCTGCTGCCCCCAACTGGTAATGCGGTCGAGTTTGCTTTGCAAATCGAAGACCAGTTTATCGACGAAGCCCAGATCCGGGCTATCCAGCGTCGCATCCTGAATACGCAGCAGATTTTCCTGCAGCTTATCGCCCGCCGCCTCAAGCGTATCCTGCAGCTCGCGCAGTGTACCTGAGGTTTCCGACAGCAACATTTCACAGCTTGAAATTGCGGCTCGCCAGTCTTTGTTCAGCAGTTCAGCAATATCGGATTTCACCGCCTGCTGTTGCTCATCCATCAGGCGCTGTGTCATATCAATACTGTCGAAGATTTCGGCCACCGAGTATTTCAGCGGCGCGAATACGTTGCGGTGCCAGTGAAATTCGTCGCCATTTTCCTGAGCGGCATCCGCGGCACGCTTCAGTTCCGCAGCAACAATGGAAAGTTGCATAGACAGGCGCAGCGTGGAGAACTCACGCTGGCGGATATAGTAATCAGTGATGCCAATGGCCAACGGCGTCAGGCGATAAATGGCATTGCCCTCGGTTAACTCACTGGTAAAGCGGTTTAACAAGCGCTGACGCACCATATCGTTGATGGCGTTGTTGGCACGCACCAGGACGGTTTCACTGGTTTGCTCAAAGGCTTTGCTGACGTGACGAAACGCATCAATCAGATCACCTTCGCTCATCTCTCCGTCCATGCGCTCGCCGTTTAGCGTGGCGATAGCCAGCAAAAAAGCCAGACGTTCAACTGGCAGCGCAAGGGAGAAGTCATTCTTGCGCGCCCAGGATACCAGTTCCGGTACCGTCTGGGAAAATTCACTCATAATTCGTCCTTCTGCCCGGGTTTGCGCGCGGTCACGTGGATGTAACGCCCTAAGCTTAAAAAGGGTTCCTGGCGGCAAAAGCGCCGCTCCATCTCAATAATTTCGTCGTCACTCTTTGGCTCGCCTTTAGGCGGCTTCATATAATCACTGAATACACGAATCCCGGCACGCCGTTCAATCTGGAAACCACAGGCTTCCAGCCAGCGATACACATCATCGGGATCGCGAGGATAATCCGGTGACAGCGTGCGCTTCTTGCGTTTGGTTAAGTTGGTACGCAGATAACCAAAATTACCCAACGTCAGGGTGCGTAATGTTAAACCATGCAGGTTGTAAAACATCAACGACAGCACGCCGCCGGGCCGCAGTGTATCAAACAAGGCTTTTAACACGGCTTCAGGTTCAGCAACCCACTCAAGCACAGCGTGAAACAATACCAGATCCACCGGCTTAACCAAATGTTCACCGACCTGCTGCGCGCTAATTTGTTTGAATTGCATGTGGTGGCTCACACCCAACGCCTGGGCATTTTCCTGCGCGCGGCGTAACATTTCACCTGACAGATCGCACAGCACGACCTGATGGCCCCGCGCCGCCAGCCCGCTGGAAATTTGCCCTATACCGCCGCCCGCATCCAGCACGCTCAGGGAAGAGGAGGACAGGCTGGGAAGAATCGTTTCCAGCTCATCCCACAGGATGGCCTGACGCACCTGGCCTTTGGTTGTGCCGTAAATATTTTGCGAAAATTTATCCGCGAGATCGTCAAAGTTACGATCCTGCATGGCGTGGACTCCGGTATGCTGCGGTGAAACATATGCTATTTTGTCACAGGTACAGTAAGAATGAAGCTTTCATCCCATTCTTGTGCTCTGGCTGCTGTTTTTTCGGACAACAAGAGGTTTTTTAAATGTTTTTTATGCTGAAAAAGGCAGTGGGTAACGTATTACTTCCCCTGCCTTTTCTGCTTTTGCTTATGGCAGTGGGCATTTTACTGCTTTGGTTCAGTCGCTGGCAGAAAAGCGGCAAAATAATCATCTCAACCAGCTGGCTGGTGTTATTGCTGATTAGCCTACAACCCGTTGCAGACCGCCTGCTGCTGCCGGTGGAGTCGCACTATCCGACCTGGAATGGCAGCCAGAAAGTGGATTACATCGTGGTACTGGGCGGAGGTTATACCTATAACTCTGCATGGGCACCCAGTTCAAACTTGTTGAATAACAGTTTGCCCCGGGTGACAGAAGGCGTGCGCCAGTGGCGGCGTAACCCGCAGGCAACAATGATATTTACCGGTGCCGCTGCAGGGCATAACCCCAAAAGTAATGCGTGGGTGGCCGCACAGGTCGCCGAAAGCCTTGGCGTACCTTCATCACATATCCATACATTGGATCAGCCCAAAGATACTGCGCAGGAAGCCCAGGCGGTCAGCGCCCTGATCGGTCATCAACCCTTCCTGTTGGTCACATCAGCGAATCATATGCCGCGTGCCATGCGTTTTTTCCAGCAGGCAGGACTCGACCCGACGCCCGCGCCGGCTAACCAACTGGCGATTACCTCCCCGTTAAACTGGTGGGAGCGTGCTTTCCCTTCTCCTCTGTGGATGGGCCACAGCGAGCGCGCTATCTATGAAACGCTGGGCAGCCTGTTACAGCGCTTTAAAACCTCTGCTGAGGACACTGGCCCGTAAACATGCTGAGTGATACGCCCAATAACGCGCGTATCACTCAACCATGGTTTTCTGTTTGGGGCCATATCTGGACGGGTGCATCCTCAGGCAAGCGCCGCGAGGGGTAAAGCGCGACGGCTCGACTCAGCCGTGCATGGCAGCACGAACGCGGATCAGATCCTCTGGCGTATCGACGCCAACGCCCGGTACCGTTTTTGCTACCGCGACATGAATCTTTTCGCCATACCACAGCACGCGGAGTTGCTCGAGAAGTTCGATCTGCTCAAGTGGACAAGGTGCCCAGCCTACGTAACGACGAATAAACCCTGCGCGGTAGGCGTAAATGCCAATGTGACGTAACAGCGTATCGCCGATCCGATCGCGCGATTCGGCGTAGCGCTCACGGTCCCAGGGAATGGTCGCGCGTGAGAAATACAGCGCGTAGCCTTTTGCATCCATAACGACTTTAACGGCATTGGGATTAAATGCTTCTTCCGCATCGGTAATCGGCACGGCCAGCGTCGCCATACCTGCTTCAGAATGCGCCAGGTTGGTCGCTACCTGATGCACGATTTCCGCCGGGATCATGGGCTCATCGCCCTGAACATTGACGATAATTTGATCGTCTGCAAACTGATACTTCTCAATCACCTCGGCAAGACGTTCCGTGCCTGAATGATGGTCGGCGCGCGTCATGCAGACTTCGCCCCCTGCCGCTTCGACAGCGCTGGCTACATCAGGGTGGTCGGTCGCCACGATCACCCGGCTGGCACCGGATTCTCGTGCGCGCTCCATCACATGTACCACCATCGTCTTGCCATGAATATCGACCAAGGGTTTACCGGGTAAACGGGTTGAGGCATAACGAGCAGGAATGATGGCAATAAAACTCATGGATGGATCTCTTCAACCGATAAGGTACGGGCTTCATTTTCCAGGAGAACCGGAATGCCATCGCGCACAGGGAAAGCCAGCGCATCCGGCTTGCAGATCAGTTCTTGCTGTTCGTTGTTGTAGTACAGCTTGCCATTGCAAACCGGGCAGGCAACGATTTCGAGTAAACGGTGATCCATATTTCCTCCATCACGGACCGAGAGCGTAAGCGCTAAAGCATATCACAGCGCTGACAAGAGCGGGTAAACCGCACCGGGTGCGGCATCACGGATTATCCAGTTGCCACAACGTTGGCCAGTGCGCCAGTAACGCTGAGGGTGCCTGCTGAATCGCGACCGTCTCTGCGCCCTGCCAGCGCGCAAAGCGGGTTATTGCGCGTTGGGCATCCTGCAAAAATGACGCAGTGACCGGGACGTTTTGTTCCAGCCAGATATTTTTGATTTCAAGCTGGCGCGACGCGCGGAGCATCCGTGCATCAAGCCGGGCTTTAATTTGGCCGCGATGCAGCAAGGGTAAGACAAAGTAGCCATATTTACGCTTAGCGGCTGGCGTATAGCATTCAATACGGTAGTCAAAACCAAAGAGTTCCAGCGCCCGTTTCCGATCCCAAACCAAGGGATCGAACGGGGATAACAGCGTGGTATGTGTCGCTTTCAACGGCGTCGCTAATCCGGGCAGCGCACTCTGATGCAGCCACATTTCTCCCATACCATTAACCTCGACCGGAATAATTTCTCCGGCCTCCTGCGCCCATTGCATAAACACGTTGACGGGTGCGCGTTTCAGCCGGTAATAATCCGCCAGCCACTCGCGGCGAAAAATCCCCAGGCTGCGTGCGCTGTTTATAAGCATTAATCGGGTTGCTTCGTCCTCGCTGATGGCATGGATCGCATCCTGCCAGTCAGGCATCACCCGGGCGCGTAAATCGTAAACACGCTGAAAATTTCGCCGTTCCGACACCATCAACTCACCGGCACTAAACAGGTTTTCAAGATGCCGCTTGTGCGGTTTCCAGGCCCACCATCCGGGTTTATGATTTTTTCCGCTGGCAAAATCGGCCGATCTTACCGGTCCGTTATCGCGGATATACGTCAGTAACTCGGCGATCTCCTGCTGATATTCGGCAGCCCACTGCGCACTGTATTTCCAACCCAGACGTTCAGGCGACAGCATGCGATGTCGCAGTAGTTTGTAATCGTTGCGCGGAATAAAGCAGGCTTCATGGGCCCAGTACTCAAATATCTCGCCCTGAGCAAGAGCCTCATCCAGCCAGGAGGACGGATAGTCGCCTAAACGACTAAACAGCACCAGATAAGGGCTTCGGGCAACCACATTGATGGTGTCGATTTGCAGCAAAGACATCTGGGTAATACAGTCTGGAATGTCCTCACGGCGTGCCCGGCGGGCAGCGGGACGAAGCAGGCCCTGTGCCGCGAGTTGAATATTGCGGGCCTGCTGTAGCGAAAGTGAATGTGTGCTCATTCTCTTCCTTATCTGAAGGGGATTTTAGTGCGATGCCCGGTGTGAATACGTGCCGCAAAGGCGTTCTAAATCGTCTAACAGTGCCATTGCCGCTTCAGCTTGCAGATGAGCATCTACCGGTAAATACCACCAGGCAGGTTGCGCGAATGCGCGACACTTTACCGCATCTTTTTCGGTCATCAGCAGCGTCTGCTCCGGCAGCAGCAGACGTGAAAGTTCGTCTTCGCTATAGGCATGGTGATCGGCGAAGGCGATTTCCGCCACGGGCGTTAAACCCTGCTGTTTTAAGGTGTTAAAAAAGCGAGGTGGATGACCGATTCCCGCCATCGCAACAACGTCTTGAAACGCGCTGAGTGGACGTTGCTCACCGCTAAGAAGGTGGGTCGCCATGCCCGGGCGCAGTTGCATGGCAATTTCACCCTGCTGCGGTTCGCCGCCGTTGACGATAATGGCATCCACCGTATTCAGGCGCGAAGCACGTTCACGCATCGGACCCGCGGGTAGCCACCAGCCATTACCAAAACGGCGCACACCATCGACCACCACGATTTCCCGATCGCGCTGCAATGCGTAATGCTGCAGGCCATCGTCGGTGACAATCAAATCCAGTGAATGATGTTCCAGGAGCGCCTCAATGGCATCACGACGACGAGGGGCGACGGCCACTGGCGCAGACGTGCGCTGAGCGATCAGAACAGGTTCATCCCCTGCCTGTTCGGTCGCAGTGTCGGCCGTAACCCGCAACGGATAACTGTCTGCTTTGCCGCCATAGCCGCGCGAAATCACCCCCACCCGTAATCCGCGCTGTTGCAGGGCTTCTACCAACCAAATCACCACCGGTGTTTTACCGTTCCCACCAGCAGTCAAATTACCCACCACGACCACAGGCAGCGGCGCGCGCCAGCTTTTACGCCAGCCGCGTTGAAAACTGAAGCGAATCAATGCCGTGATAGCACCGTACAGCACACTGAGTGGCCATAGCAGTAACCACAGGGGTGATCGGCCACTCCAGATGCGCTCAATCATTGGCCAAATTGCATTTTATGAAGTTGTGCATAAGCGCCTTTTTCCGCCAGCAACGCTGCATGCGTGCCGCGCTCAATGATTTTGCCCTCTTCCACCACCACAATTTCATCCGCTTTTTCGATAGTAGACAGGCGGTGTGCAATGACCAGGGAGGTACGGTTTTTCTGCAACTCGTCCAGCGCTGACTGGATGGCACGCTCAGATTCCGTATCCAGCGCAGAGGTCGCCTCATCAAGAATCAGGATTGGGCAGTCGCGCAGCAGCGCGCGAGCAATAGCGATACGCTGGCGCTGACCGCCAGACAACAGGACGCCGTTCTCACCGATCACGGTATCCAGGCCTTTATCCATTTTATTGATAAAATCCATGGCATGGGCCATGGTCGCCGCCTTTTCAATTTCCGCGCGGCTGTACTGCTCGCTTCGCGCGTAGGCGATGTTATTGGCGACGGTATCATTGAACAGGTGCACATTTTGCGACACAAGTGCCACCTGATTACGTAATGAGGATAAGGTGTACTCGCGCAGGTCGTGACCATCCAGCAAAATGTCGCCCTGCTGAATATCATAAAAACGCGTCAGCAGGCTTGCAATGGTGGATTTACCCGAGCCTGAGCGACCAACCAATGCCACCGTTTTTCCTGCTGGCAGCATCAGATTAATGTCTTTCAATGCTGGGGTTTCACGACCGGGATAGGTAAATGTCACATTACGGAACTCGACATCGCCTTTGGCGCGGGTAATTTCACGCTTACCGGTGTCAATTTCCTGTTCGCTGTCCAGGATGGAGAACAGCGTCTGGCAGGCTGCCATACCGCGCTGGAACTGAGCATTGACGTTAGTCAGCGACTTCAGTGGGCGCATCAGGGCAATCATCGAGGAGAACACAACCGTTATGGTACCGGCGGTCAACGTATCCATTACGCTTGGGAAACTTGCCGCATAGAGGACGAAGGCCAGGGCCAGAGAGGCGATCAGCTGAATGACAGGATCGGAGATCGAAGACGCTGAAACCAGCTTCATGCCCTGCTGGCGCATACGGTTGCTGACCTTAGCAAAGCGCTCAGATTCAATTTCCTGACCACCGAAAATCAGCACTTCTTTATGCCCTTTCAGCATTTGCTCAGCGCTGGTCGTCACCTGCCCCATGGTGTTTTGCATCGATTTGCTGATGTTGCGGAAACGTTTTGACACCATGCGAATGGCAAATGAAACGATGGGGGCCAGCACAATCAGGATCAGTGACAGCTGCCAGCTGTAGTAAAACATCATGATAAACAAGCCAATAATCGATGCACCCTCACGTACCACCGTCACCAGCGCACCTGACGACGACGAGGCAACCTGCTCAGAATCATAGGTGATGCGCGAGAGTAGCGTGCCCGTGGACTGTTGATCGAAGAAGGCTACCGGCATGCCCATCATATGACTGAAGAGGCGGCGACGCATATTCATGACTACATTGCCCGACACCCATGAAATGCAGTAGCTGGAGATATAGCTGCTCACGCCACGAATCAGCATCAAACCAATGACTGCCAACGGCATCCACAGCATTACGGACCTGTCCGCTTTACCAAAGCCGTCATCCAGCAAAGGCTTCAACAGGGAGAGCATTAACGTATCGCCTGCGGCATTAATAATCAGGGCCGTAGCCGCCACAATTAAGCCAGCTTTGTTGGGTGCGATCATCGGCCAGAGTCGACGGAATGTCTGCCACGTTGAGAGATCTTTATCTTGATGCATTATTTATTCACGTTGTTGGAAATAGCCGGTCATTCTACCTGGATTCGCGTTTGACGCCAAACCACTGATGATACCAACGGGGCATTAATTGCTCTCGGAGGGTAAAAACCTGTATTTTTCCCTTATTAACCCTGATGCTTATCTGTCCAGATTGCCCCGTATCGAGCCAGTTATAGCCATATTCATGGTAATGCCGCAAAACAGGTTTCGCCGGCATGCGCCATGCATTATAGCGTGCCAGCGACGCCATCGCGGTGCTACCGGCGACGCTGCGCAGCAGTAAGCGAGACGACGAGGTACGGCTGCCATGGTGAGGAACCTGCAGGATATCAGCCTTAAGCTGCTGCTTTTCCAGCCTGACCAGTTGCTTTTCAGCCGGGCTTTCAAGATCGCCGGTCAATAACAGCCGGACTTTTCCATCATCCACCCTCACCACGCAGGAGTCGTTATTTTCGCCCGCGTTCGGCGCGGTGAGCGGCCAGAGCACCGTAAAATTTAGCTGTTTCCAGCGCCATGCGGCACCGCGAACGCAGGGTAAATGCTGGTGGCCCGCTAAACCGCTACGGACCTTCATTGTGGGCCAGTGTTGCAGAATGGCAGATAACCCACCGATATGATCGAGGTGTTTGTGGCTCAGTATGACCTGCTGCAATTTAAGACCTTTGCGTTGCATCCAGGGAATAATAACCCGTGTTCCCGCATCACTGTTTTGCCAGCGCGGCCCCGTATCGTACAAGACAGCCTCACGGCCCTGACTGATGACCACGCTCAAACCATGCCCGACATCCAGCATATCAATGCGCCATTCCCTGTCCGGTTTATCGTGGCGGGAGAACATCAGGGCCAGTGCGACAGCACTGCAGCTCCACGGCAGGCTGAATAGTACGCCAGTGCGCCAGACAAGCAGACCGCCCCAGACGATGAGCATATAAAAAGTCGCCCCTTGTAGCGGCCACCAGCCTGGCGGCAACAGAGCCAGGCCGGTTAACAGAAGACGAAGCGACACATCTGCCGCCAGCCAAAGCCACATGGATAATTCCGCTACCGGCAGCAGCATCGCAAGCAGTATCAACGGCACCGTGATGAATGACACCACCGGGATGGCCAGCAGATTCGCGATTAACGCCGTCATACTGATGCCATTAAATAAGCTCGCCTGTAGCGGCAGCATCAAAATCATCATCCCCAACTGTAGGTGGAGGAGCTG
Source organism: Pantoea sp. SJZ147 (assembly GCF_007828605.1). NCBI lineage: Bacteria > Pseudomonadati > Pseudomonadota > Gammaproteobacteria > Enterobacterales > Erwiniaceae > Pantoea > Pantoea sp. SJZ147. The sequence continues at coordinate 64,478 of NZ_VIVB01000017.1, read as the reverse complement.
TATCGGCAACCAGCGGCGTGCGTGGCGAAAGCGCGCCACCAGTGGAAACCAGTGATACCAGGTCAACAACATGCCAACGGCCAGCACCGAGAGCCAGAAGCTGTCCGAGAGCACCGTCAGCGGATCGATAGCCAGCAGTGAGCCTACGCACAGCGTCCAGACCTGCCAGCCACTTAACTGCACGCCAATGAATCGTGTTACGGCCCAGAGAGTCAGCGCCAGCAATGCCCGCTGCGCAGGTGCATGAGCCCCCGAGAGCCAGGTATACAGCGCGGCAAAAATCCAGCTAATGACCACGGGATACCGATAACCAATACGGCGGGCCGGAAACAGAATCTGGCTACCCCGTGCCAGTAACCATCCCATCCCTGCTGCCAGCGCGATGTGCATGCCTGAAATAGCCATCAAATGTGCGGTGCCCGTGTCACGCAATAATTGCCGGGTAGCTTCACTCAGGTTGTCCCGGATACCAAACGCCAGTGCTTCAAGCGTGGCGGAGGCAGGCAACAAACCGTTTTGCTGGCGATGATAATGTATAAAACGCCAGCGCCAGCTGCAGGATGGATGCGTGATGACCTGCGAAATAATGCGTCCTTGTACAGGTGCATGGTTCGCCATGGCGAAACGCTGTGCATCAAAATCGCCTTCGTTGAGCCGGGCATGCACCGCCCTCAGCCTGAGCATCATTTCCCAGCGCTGACCCGGGCAATATTCACTGCTGTCACCCGGCAACGAGAGCCAGGCAAAGCGAGGTGGAAAAAACCTCTGGTTGCCCTCTTTGAGCAGTCTGACTCTGATGCGGGAATGGGTCTGATGTACATCCTCAATTTGCACATCGAACATCGCCGGCCGGGCAATCATCTTTTCGGTGTCGTTTACCAGAGATTGTGCATTGAAAAGCGACCATGCAGCGAGCAGCAGCGCCACGCCTGTCATACGCACGTAGCGGTGAGGCAACTGCATCAGGCAACCGCCACTCAGGAGCAACAGCACCGTTATTAACAGTGGCGGAAGCCGGGGTAATAGCAGTAAAGGTAAACTGCTCACCGCAGCGATTCTTGCCAGTGCAATCCATGTCAACATAATGCATCTCGCTCTTGTCGTAGCGCGAGTATGCCGCAGGGCTATTCTTGATAAAGCACGCTATGGGCAAAATAAGGGAAGCGTCGAAGTGAATATCGGCGATTGCAGTCGTGCGGCTTTTTTCTGGAAGAGAGGTTCAGTGTCAAAATCAGGCAAAAAAAAACGACATCCGGAGATGTCGTTTAGGCGGTTCGGTATCGGCTTAGCCGTAAATGTTGGCACGATCACGCAGCTCTTTACCTGGCTTGAAGTGGGGAACGTATTTACCTTCCAGATCCACTTTGTCACCCGTTTTCGGGTTACGGCCAGTGCGCGGAGCGCGATAATGCAACGAAAAGCTGCCGAATCCCCGGATTTCAATGCGTTCGCCCTGTGCCAGCGTAGTGGCCATGTGCTCAAGCATCTCTTTGACTGCATCCTCAACGACTTTCGCCGGTATATGAGTGTGCTGTCCCGCCAGCCTTTCAATCAGTTCTGACTTGGTCATGTAACCTCCGGTTAATCCCTACAGGAATGTATGACAGCTTTTACCGAAACCGGGCGAATAAATCCGCCCGGTGCAAGGTCGATTACTCGCCTTTAGCCGCTTTGAACGCTTCAGCCATAGCGCTAGAGAAGTTGCCTTCTTCCTGTTTGGTGTTAACAGTGTTGATGGCTTCTTTCTCGTCAGCCTGGTCTTTCGCACGAACAGACAGGCTAACAACGCGGTTTTTACGGTCAACGCCGGTGAATTTAGCTTCAACGTCGTCGCCTACGTTCAGAACCAGCGTAGCGTCTTCGATGCGGTCCAGTGAAGCTTCAGAAGCGCGCAGGTAACCCTCAACGCCGTCTGCTAATTCAACTGTAGCACCTTTAGCATCAACTGCAGTCACTTTACCGGTGACGATGGCACCTTTCTTGTTCAAAGTGATGTAGTTGTTGAACGGATCTTCTGCCAGCTGTTTCACGCCCAGAGAGATACGCTCGCGCTCTGCATCAACCTGCAGTACAACGGCAGCGATTTCGTCGCCTTTTTTGTACTCACGAACGGCTTCTTCGCCAGTCGCGTTCCAGGAGATGTCAGACAGGTGAACCAGACCGTCGATGCCGCCGTCCAGGCCGATGAAGATACCGAAGTCAGTGATTGACTTGATTTTACCTTCAACGCGATCGCCTTTGTTGTGGGTCTCGGCGAACTGCTGCCATGGGTTAGATTTGCACTGCTTCAGACCCAGGGAGATACGACGACGCTCTTCATCGATGTCCAGAACCATAACTTCAACCACATCGCCTACGTTTACAACTTTAGACGGATGGATGTTTTTGTTGGTCCAGTCCATTTCTGAAACGTGTACCAGACCTTCAACGCCTTCTTCGATTTCCACGAAGCAGCCGTAATCAGTCAGGTTGGTTACACGACCAGTCAGCTTAGTGCCTTCTGGATAGCGCTTAGCGATAGCCACCCATGGATCTTCGCCCAGCTGCTTCAGACCCAGTGATACACGGGTACGCTCGCGGTCGAATTTCAGCACTTTAACGTTGATTTCATCGCCAACATTCACGATTTCGCTTGGATGCTTAACGCGCTTCCAGGCCATATCAGTGATATGCAGCAGGCCGTCAACGCCGCCCAGATCAACGAATGCACCGTAGTCAGTAAGGTTCTTAACGATACCTTTAACTTCCATGCCTTCCTGCAGGTTTTCCAGCAGCTGATCGCGCTCTGCGCTGTTCTCAGATTCGATAACCGCACGACGTGAAACCACGACGTTATTGCGTTTCTGATCAAGCTTGATCACTTTGAATTCAAGCTCTTTGCCTTCCAGGTGCAGCGTGTCACGCACTGGACGCACATCAACCAGTGAACCTGGCAGGAACGCACGGATACCGTTCAGCTCAACTGTGAAGCCACCTTTGACTTTGCCGTTGATAATACCGGTAACAGTTTCAGCTTCTTCGTAGGCTTTTTCCAGCGTGATCCAAGCTTCATGACGCTTAGCTTTCTCACGGGACAGCAGAGTTTCACCGAAGCCGTCTTCCACTGCGTCCAGAGCAACGTCAACTTCGTCACCAACCTGGATTTCCAGTTCGCCGGCTGCGTTTTTGAACTGCTCTGCAGGAATTGCAGATTCAGATTTCAGGCCCGCATCAACCAGAACAACGTCTTTGTCGATAGAGACAACGACGCCACGAACGATGGAACCCGGGCGGGTTTCGATTTCTTTCAGGGATTCTTCAAATAGTTGAGCAAAAGATTCAGTCATATTGATAATCTTAGGATTCTTCAATTTAACGTCCATCTGACTTCATGTCGGATGGGGTTGTTTCACATGCCCTGCACCGGGTCCGTGGCACAGGGTTAATAAATTCGTTTACGCCAAAATATCAGATGCCCAGCGTCTTTCGGGCATAATTCAGCGCCTTATCAATAACTTGCTCGATAGACATCTGTGTTGAATCCAACACTAATGCGTCTTCAGCAGGCACCAATGGCGCTATAGCGCGGTTGCGATCGCGATCATCGCGCTCTTTTATCTCGGCTAAAAGGCGATCAAAGTTAACATTAAAGCCCTTATCCTGCAACTGTAGCATACGTCGCTCTGCACGCACTTCCGGGCTGGCATCAAGGAAAATCTTGACGGGGGCGTCGGGAAAAACAACGGTGCCCATATCACGGCCATCGGCAATTAAGCCGGGGCCATCGCGAAAAGCACGCTGGCGGCGCAATAGAGCCTCACGGACGCGGGGAAAAGCGGCAACGCGCGAGGCGGTGTTGCTGACTTCCTGGGTCCGAATTTCGCTGGTGACTTCTTCACCTTCCAGAATGACCTGCATCTCGCCGTTCTGAGAGATAAAGCGCACATCCAGGTGAGCAGCAATGGGAACCAGTCCCTCTTCAGACTCAATATCGACCTGATGATGTAATGCGGCTAAGGCCAAAACACGATAGATCGCGCCGGAATCCAGTAAATGCCACTGCAAGGCTTCCGCCATCGCTTTGCACAGGGTGCCCTTTCCCGCGCCACTTGGCCCATCAATAGTTATGACCGGGGCAGTTGCTGTCATCATTCCCTCCTGTTGCTGCGCGCATTTTGGCCAGTTGGCCGTCACAAATGTCGGGCATTATACGCTGCCCTGCGACGCTTCGTTACCCTTTAGAGGGAAGGTGATGCGAAATTTCGCCAGAAAAAGGACTTTTCTGGCCTGCTGAATGGGAATGAGAAACAGGCCCGGCGAAATACTCACCGGGCGAGGAGATCAGGCATTCTGGCTGATTTTTGCCAGTTGCTCGAAATAATCAGGGAAGGTTTTTGCAGTACAGCCAGGATCCAGAATGGTAACGGGCGTATCTGATAACGCCACCAGCGAGAAACACATTGCCATACGGTGATCGTTATAGGTTCCGATCGCGGCATGCGTCAACTGAGCCGGAGGCGTAATACGGATATAATCGTGCCCTTCTTCGACTTCAGCCCCGACTTTACGCAATTCTGTTGCCATAGCCGTCAGGCGATCGGTTTCTTTTACCCGCCAGTTATAGATGTTACGCAGTTGGGTGGTGCCCTGAGCAAACAGTGCAGCAGTCGCGATCGTCATAGCCGCATCAGGAATGTGATTCATATCCATATCGACAGCCTGCAGTTTGCCCGCTGTACAGGCGATGTAATCATCACCCCACTCGACGGATGCGCCCATTTTTTCCAGAACATCAGCAAAGCGAATATCGCCCTGTACGCTGTTACGACCAATACCGGTCACGCGCACAGTGCCACCTTTAATCGCTGCCGCCGCAAGAAAATAGGAGGCAGAAGATGCATCGCCTTCCACCAGATAATCTCCCGGTGACTGATACTGCTGTTTTCCTTTAATCAGGAAGTGCTGGTAGTTTTGATTTTCAACCTCAACGCCAAAGCAGCGCATCAGGTGCAGCGTAATATCGATATAAGGCTTAGAGACCAGATCGCCTTTAATGCTGATTCGCGTGTTCTCTTCAGCTAAAGGGGCCATCATCAGTAACGCGGTCAAAAACTGACTGGATACGCTGCCGTCTACGGTGACTTCACCGCCAACAAAGCCACCACGCAGGCGAACAGGCGGATAATCTGTATTCTCAAGGTAATCAATCTGGGCGCCCCCCTGACGTAACGCATCGACCAGATGCCCAATCGGCCGCTCTTTCATTCGCGGCTCGCCCGTGAGCACCACATCCTGCGCCCCAAGGCAGAGCGCCGCTGCCAGCGGGCGCATGGCCGTGCCAGCATTGCCCAGGAAAAGCTCAACCGGTTGTGCAGCCAAAAGAGGGCCGCCCTTTCCTGTCACTTCGCAAACGGTACGATCGTGGGAAAGGGTGAAATCCACGTCCAGAGCCTTGAGCGCATTAAGCATGTGCTTAACATCATCACTGTCCAGCAGGTTAGTGAGTCGGGTTTTACCCTTCGCTAATGCGGCCAGCAGCAACGCACGGTTTGAAACACTCTTGGAACCGGGCAAATTAACCGTGCCATTAACGCGAGCAATGGGCTGAAGGGTCAGGGAATCTTGCATGTGAAACTCAATCCTCAAAAAAACGACAACTCCGCCGGATGGCGGAGTCGGGTGTCAGCAGTCCCGCTGACTGGGGAATAATCAGCCGTGGCGACGTTCGAAATCAACCATGAAGTCTGTCAGCGCTTTAACGCCTTCCAGCGGCATGGCATTGTAAATGGATGCCCGCATGCCGCCGACAACGCGGTGGCCTTTTAACGCGTGTAAACCGGCTTTTAATGACTCGTCCAGGAACAGGCTGTCGAGTGACGCATCCGCCAACTGGAAAGGAATATTCATTCGCGAGCGGTTTTGCAGCGCAACATCGTTACGATAGAAATCACTCTTGTCGATCAGATCGTAAAGCAAGCCCGCTTTTGCCTGATTAATTTTCTCAATTTCGGCCACACCACCTTTCTGCTTCAGCCACTTAAACACCAGTCCACTCAGGTACCAGGCGAAGGTGGGCGGTGTATTGAACATCGAATCATTTTCTGCCAGAACGCTGTAATCCAGGATAGAAGGCACGCTCTTATGGGCTTTACCTAACAGATCGTCCCGGACAATGACCAGGGTAATCCCCGCCGGGCCAATATTTTTCTGCGCACCCGCGTAAATCACGCCATAGCGACTGATATCGATAGTGCGGGATAAAATCGTGGAGGAGAGATCGGCAACGACGACTTTGTTGCCAAAATCAGGTTCTTCATCAATGGCAACGCCGTCGATGGTTTCGTTAGGACAGAAGTGCAAATAGGCGGCCGTGTCACTGACATCCCACTCACGCATCGGCAGAATGGCACGCTTACCCGCAAGGGTGGTTTTGACATCCAGGGTACGTGGCGAGCAATATTTAGCCGCTTCTTTAATAGCGCTGTGCGCCCAGTAGCCGCCGTCGGCATAATCTGCACTGGTGGCGCTACCCAGCAGGTTACCCGGTACCGCAGCAAACTGCGCACGTGCGCCGCCATGGCAGAATAAAACTTTGTAATTAGAGGGTATTTTTAGCAGATCGCGGAAGTCCGCCTCTGCTTCCTCAGCCACCTGAATAAATTCTTTACTGCGGTGGCTGATCTCCATTACGGAAGTTCCCAGGCCGTGCCAGTTTGTCAGTTCTTGTTCTGCACGGCGGAGCACTTCGCTCGGAAGCATCGCTGGCCCAGAGCTAAAATTATAAATTTGCGTCATTTCCCTCACCACTGTCATATAAAACGGTTATGAATAACGATTCGGTTTTATCACTGCATTCTGGTGGCTGCAATCATAAATCTAACACCGGTCACATTTTTCCAGCACATCGCACCGAAGGTTATATTACCAATGCAATCCAACACGAAATATTGTGAGGCGAGTTCCTTTCGTTCAGTCTCGGCATTGGCAGATAAACCAGGGTGTGAGAAAACGTCCGGTAAAATTGCCGCGCCTTGATAGCGAACAGGCAGCAAAAAACGTATCATTGCGCGCTTTACGCACCCTATTTTACAGAGAGAGCGGCACCATGACGCAAACTTTTATCCCGGGCAAAGATGCCGCCCTGGAAGACTCCATTACGCGTTTCCAGACCAAACTGCAGGATCTGGGCTTTAATATAGAAGAAGCCTCCTGGCTTAATCCCGTTCCACACGTCTGGTCTGTGCATATTCGCGACCGCGACTGCCCACTCTGCTTTACCAACGGCAAGGGTGCCAGCAAGAAAGCCGCCCTGGCTTCGGCGCTGGGTGAGTATTTTGAACGTCTGTCCACCAACTACTTCTTTGCCGATTTCTGGTTGGGTAACAGCATCGCTCAAGGCGATTTTGTCCATTATCCCAATGAAAAGTGGTTCCCCCTGCCTGAAGATGACAGCCTGCCAGAAGGGATTCTGGATGCGCGTCTGCGCGCCTTTTACGATCCTGAAAATGAAGTGGCTGCGTCAGATTTGATCGATCTTCAGTCGGGTAACCACGAGCGCGGTATTTGCGCCCTGCCTTTCACGCGCCAGTCCGATCAGCAAACCGTTTATATTCCGATGAACATCATTGGCAACCTGTACGTATCGAACGGCATGTCAGCCGGTAATACAGCCAATGAGGCACGGGTTCAGGGATTATCTGAAGTCTTTGAGCGTTACATTAAGAACCGTATTATTGCGGAGTCTGTCAGCCTTCCCTCCATTCCTGAGTCGGTGATGGCACGCTATCCTGCCGTGGTGGAAGCCATTGCCCGCCTGGAGGCGGAAGGCTTCCCAATCTTTGCTTATGATGCGTCATTAGGCGGTAAGTACCCGGTTATATGCGTCGTGCTGTTTAACCCTGCTAACGGTACCTGTTTTGCCTCTTTCGGCGCGCATCCGGACTTTGGCGTGGCGCTGGAGCGTACCGTCACTGAGCTGCTTCAGGGCCGTAGCCTCAAGGATTTGGACGTCTTTACGCCGCCTACCTTTGATGATGAAGAAGTGGCTGAACACGCTAACCTGGAAACACACTTTATTGATTCAAGCGGCCTGATTTCCTGGGATATGTTCAAAGAGACGGCTGATTATCCGTTTGTGGACTGGAAATTTGATGGCACTACCGAGCAAGAATTCAGCACGCTGATGGCGATTTTCGCGGCCGAAGGTCAGGAAGTCTATATCGCGGACTACGAGCACTTAGGTGTTTATGCATGCCGCATTATCGTGCCTGGCATGTCAGATATTTATCCGGCTGAAGACCTGCTGCTGGCTAACAACAGCATGGGCGCGGGCATACGTGAAACGCTGCTTGCCCTGCCTGGAAGCAACTGGAATCCGGAAGAGTATCTCGATCTGATTTCTCAGCTGGACGAAGAAGGTTTTGATGACTTCACCCGCGTCCGCGAGCTGCTGGGTCTGGCAACGGGTAAAGATAACGGCTGGTACACCTTACGCATCGGCGAGCTTAAAGCGATGCTGGCGCTGGCCGGTGGTGACCTGGATCAAGCGTTAATCTGGACAGAATGGACCATGGAGTTTAACGGCTCCGTTTTCAGCCCAGCACGTGCAAATTACTATCGTTGCCTGCAAACCTTGCTGCTTCTGGCCATGGAAGATGAGCGTAATCCACTGGAATATCATGCTGCCTTTGTACGCATGTATGGTAGTGAGGCTGTAGAAGCAGCCTCTGCGGCGATCAGTGGTGAAGCGGCCTTCAACGGGCTCCAGCCGGTGGACAGCGATCTCACCGCTTTCCCTGCCCACCAGGCGCTACTGGCGGCTTATGAGAAACTGCAGCGTGCTAAACGTCGCTACTGGGAAAACGCATAATTATTTGCGGCATTCTGTCAGATTAAGTTTGCGATAAACGCAAAGGCACTAATACTCATTAGTGCCTTTCTTTTTTACCCATTAAGCATTTCAGTTATTAATAGATCATCGTTTTTATTATCCAGAATAAAAACAACACAATAGAGATATTTTGTTAACAGCAAAGTGACATCGACACGTGCAGCACCTCGTCAATTAAACAAAACCTGTATTATTTAAAATAAATTTAATTGTTTATTTTCAATAATTTATTCAAAAAATCATTCTTTTTTGTCAGGATTTTTCCGCAATTGCCCGGCCGAACATGATCTAAATCAACTTCTACCTCTGTTGCCTTTGTTATTATTTTTTCAGACAACTTTTGGAGTGAGTTAGTGTGAAAGCTGACAATCCTTTTAACCTGTTATTACCCGCCGCGATGGCGAAAGTTGCTGAAGACGCTGGCGTTTATAAAGCAACCAAGCATCCCCTGACAACGACCTTTCTCGCGTTTACTGCGGGCATGTTCATCTCTATCGCTTTTGTGTTTTACATTACGGCCACCACCGGCAGCGGTGAAATGGCCTACGGTATGGCAAAACTCATCGGCGGTATCTGTTTTTCACTGGGCTTAATCCTTGTCGTGGTCTGCGGTGCCGATCTGTTCACCTCTACCGTGCTGATTGTGGTCGCTAAAGCGAGTGGCCGTATCACCTGGGGGCAACTGGCACGGAACTGGATTAACGTTTATTTAGGTAACCTGGCCGGTGCACTGTTTTTTGTGACACTGATGTGGTTTTCCGGTGAGCATATGGTGGCCAACGGCGCATGGGGTTTAAACGTGTTGCAAACGGCCGACCACAAAATGCATCACACGTTTATCGAAGCCGTTTGTCTGGGCATCCTGGCAAATTTGATGGTCTGTCTGGCGGTCTGGATGAGCTATTCAGGGCGCACCTTAACAGATAAAAGCCTGATTATGATTTTGCCGGTGGCGATGTTTGTTGCCTGTGGTTTTGAACACAGTATCGCAAATATGTTTCTGATTCCTTTCGCCATCATTATTCGTGATTTTTCTGGCCCTGAATTCTGGCATGCCGCTGGCACGACCGCGGCCCAGTTCCCGGCCCTCTCTGTAAAAAACTTTATTTTCGACAATCTGATTCCGGTCACGCTCGGCAACATCATCGGCGGCGGCCTGTTAGTTGGATTGACCTACTGGGTAATTTACTTACGCGGTGGGCACGAAACGCACTAATCCTGTCTCGACGGTGCATCCCAACCCGATATACCCGAGAGCAAAAGTCTCCTTAAATAAGGCAGGTATAATATGACCGAACTTAACGCAAAACTCGCCTCAGCCTGGCAAGGTTTTACTGAAGGCGAATGGCAGAACAGCGTCAACGTACGCGACTTCATCCAGAAAAACTATACGCCGTATGAAGGCGATGAATCTTTTCTGGCAGGTGCCACCGAAGCCACAACCAAACTCTGGGAAAGCGTGCTGGAAGGCATTAAAGTTGAAAACCGCACTCACGCCCCCGTAGATTTTGATACCGATCTTGCTTCTACCATTACGTCCCACGATGCCGGTTACATCAACAAATCGCTGGAAAAAATTGTTGGCCTGCAAACTGAAGCCCCATTAAAACGCGCCATTATTCCCTTTGGCGGTATCAAGATGGTCGAGGGCTCATGCAAAGTTTACGGTCGTGAACTTGATGCCGCACTGAAAAAAACCTTCACTGAATATCGTAAAACCCATAATCAGGGTGTGTTTGATGTTTATACCCCAGACATTTTACGCTGCCGTAAATCCGGTGTATTAACCGGCCTGCCAGATGCCTACGGCCGTGGGCGCATCATCGGTGATTACCGTCGCATCGCGTTATACGGCATTGACTATCTGATGGCTGATAAGTTTGCTCAGTTTACTTCCCTGCAGAGCGATCTGGAAAATGGCGTAAACCTGGAAGCCACTATTCGTCTGCGTGAAGAAATTGCTGATCAGCATCGTGCGCTGGGACAGATTAAAGAGATGGCAGCCAAATATGGTCACGATATCTCTGGTCCAGCCACTAATGCCGTGGAAGCGGTACAGTGGACCTATTACGGCTATCTGGCCGCAGTAAAATCGCAAAATGGCGCGGCCATGTCGTTTGGTCGTGTTTCAACCTTCCTGGATGTGTTCATCGAGCGCGATCTCAAAGCAGGCAAACTGAATGAAGAGCAGGCTCAGGAACTGATTGACCATCTGGTGATGAAACTGCGTATGGTACGTTTCCTGCGCACGCCTGAGTATGATGAACTGTTCTCTGGCGACCCTATTTGGGCCACTGAGTCGCTGGCCGGTATGGGTGTTGATGGTCGTACGCTGGTGAGCAAAACCACCTTCCGCTTCCTGAACACGCTGTACACCATGGGGCCGTCACCCGAACCTAATATGACCATTTTGTGGTCTGAAAACCTGCCGGTTAACTTCAAAAAGTATGCGGCGAAAGTGTCTATCGATACCTCGTCACTGCAGTATGAAAATGACGACTTAATGCGCCCTGACTTTGACAACGATGACTATGCGATTGCCTGCTGCGTCAGCCCGATGATCGTCGGCAAGCAAATGCAGTTCTTTGGTGCCCGCGCGAACCTGGCGAAAACCTTGCTCTACGCAATTAACGGCGGCGTGGATGAAAAACTGAAAATGCAGGTGGGTCCAAAAGAGGCCAAAATCACCGACGATGTGCTTGATTTCGACATCGTGATGGCACGTCTGGATCACTTCATGGACTGGCTGGCAAAACAGTATGTCACTGCATTGAACATCATCCACTTCATGCATGATAAATACAGCTATGAAGCGTCGCTGATGGCACTGCATGACCGTGATGTTTACCGCACCATGGCATGTGGTATTGCCGGCCTGTCTGTCGCTGCGGACTCACTGTCTGCAATCAAATACGCGAAGGTGAAACCGGTACGCGACGAAGACGGTTTGGCCATTGATTTTGATATTGAAGGTGAATATCCACAGTTCGGTAACAACGACCCACGCGTTGACGACCTGGCTTGCGACCTTGTTGAACGTTTTATGAAAAAAATTCAGCAACTCGAAACCTACCGTCACGCAGTACCGACCCAGTCAGTGCTGACCATTACCTCTAACGTGGTTTACGGTAAGAAAACCGGTAATACGCCAGACGGTCGCCGTGCAGGCGCGCCTTTTGGCCCAGGCGCTAACCCGATGCACGGTCGCGATCAGAAAGGTGCGGTGGCATCCCTGACCTCGGTCGCTAAACTGCCGTTTGCTTACGCAAAAGATGGTATTTCCTATACCTTCTCTATCGTTCCAAACGCGTTAGGTAAAGACGACAACGTGCGTAAAACCAATCTGGCAGGATTGATGGACGGTTACTTCCATCATGAGACCAGCATTGAAGGCGGTCAGCATCTTAATGTGAACGTCATGAATCGGGAAATGTTAATGGATGCGATGGATAATCCTGAAAAATATCCTCAGTTAACCATTCGCGTCTCCGGTTACGCCGTGCGCTTTAACTCGCTCACTAAAGAGCAACAGCAGGACGTGATTACCCGTACCTTTACACAGTCCTTGTAAGTACGGTTAGCCACTACGCTTATCTGAGGCTCCTTCATGGAGCCTCTTATTCAAAGTCTGCTTTGGTGGTTGTCTGAGATACGGATAACAACCAGAATCGATTTCCTGTTCAGAGCACGCCAGAGAGTGTGCCACCTGCTCCGCAGGCTTACCTGGAGAATACATCGCAATGTCAGCCATTGGTCGCATCCACTCATTTGAATCATGCGGAACCGTAGACGGTCCCGGTATTCGGTTTATCACCTTTTTCCAGGGCTGTCTGATGCGCTGCCTTTACTGTCATAATCGTGATACCTGGGACACGCACGGCGGTAAAGAAATCACCGTTGAGGCGCTGATGGCGGATGTTCTGTCCTATCGTCACTTTATGAATGCATCAGGTGGCGGGGTTACCGCATCGGGTGGCGAAGCGATTCTGCAGGCCGAGTTTGTGCGCGACTGGTTTCGCGCCTGTAAAGCAGAAGGCATTCATACCTGCCTTGATACCAATGGCTTTGTTCGCCGCTACGACCCGGTTATTGATGAATTACTGGACGCGACGGATTTGGTCATGCTGGACCTCAAACAGATGAATGACGAGGTTCACCAGATCCTGGTCGGCGTGTCCAATCATCGCACGCTTGATTTCGCCCGCTATTTACAGAAAAAAGGGAAACGTACGTGGATCCGTTTCGTCGTGGTACCTGGCTATTCTGACGATGATGACACCGTCCATCGCTTAGGCGCTTTTACTCAGGATATGGAAAACGTTGAGAAGATAGAGCTGCTGCCTTATCACGAACTGGGTAAACACAAATGGATTGCGATGGGTGAAGAGTACAAACTTGACGGGGTGAAGCCGCCCAGTAAAGAGACAATGGAGCGGGTAAAAAACATTCTCGCCAGCTACGGGCATGAAGTGATGTATTGATGACGATGCCGGGAATAGTCACCCCGCTCAATTCACCCCACTCACAGAAACGAATCACCCAACTCACGGGCTGCGATGTGCCAACGAAGCACAGGGCAGCTCTCTGAGAAGTCGGTCAGGCATGCGCCACGGGCGTGGCATGATGATCGGCTTTACGCAACAGCATAACCAGGTAAACCAGCGCCACTGCCGCAATCATTACAAACAGCACGCGGTCAGAATAACTCTGCATCAGCATCGCGGTCATGCTTGGACCGGCCAGGCTGCCCAGCGTATAGCTTAGTAACAACGCCTGATTCATGGCCACCAGTTCGTGGTGTGCAACGGTTTCACAGGCCCACGACATCGCCACGGGATAAAGCGTAAAACCGGCCAGCCCCAGTACAAACAATGCGGGTGCCATCGCGGCATTGGTCAGCATCGCAATAGCGCCCAGGATCACCACAAATACCTGCACACGCAGCACCATCATGCGACCAAAGCGATCGGCCAGACGACCAATCGGCCACTGCCCGACAATGCCTGCACTGACCAGTAGCGCCATCCAGTAGCCAACGTTCGCGTCACTCATGCCCTGGTGGGAAAGATACAGCGGCATCAAACCATACAGCGAACCCAAAACAATACCTGAGATGATACAACCGTTGATGCCAAGGCGAGAACTGCGGCGACGCAGCATAGGCAAAATGCGTCCACCCGGCAGCGCTTCAGCAGGGTCGCTGTGGGTGGCAACCTGAGTGAAGATGAGCGGTAAAATGGCACAAATCACCGTCGCGGTTACCCAGGGGATCACACTTAACAACTCAGTCGAAAGCTTGCTTACCAGCAGTTGGCCGGCAACCGTGCCCAGGTAATACACGATCATATAAGCAGCCAGCAGTTGTCCACGGTTGCGTACCGTGCCGCTACATAATAAAGCGCTTTCAACCACGACCCAGACTAACGCACAACCGATGCCCGCCGTAAAGCGTAACAGCGTCCATGACCAGAATCCCGACATCATCATCATGCACAGCGTGGCCCCGGCAAACAGACCGGTTGCCAGATAATAGCTACGGTTAAATCCATAATGTTTGATCAACCAGCCCGCCGTTAAGGTCCCGAGCAGATTGCCGGTATAATATGACGAACTCACTACGCCCACCTGCCAGGTAGCCAGAGCATCATGCGTCAGCCAGAGTGGAACCAACGTATTCAGCACAGCAATAGAAACTGTCATTAATAACAGGCCGCAAAGCAGCAATATCACAGGACGTGACCAGGTCGACATAGGGATTAAAAACCAAAAGAAATGAAGGAAATTGCGCGCAGTTTGCCATTGCGTTTTTTAAAGTCAACGGGGAGAAACAGGCCTCAGCACATTTTGCTGCCCGACAATTTAATTTATTTATCTTCAGTAAGTTAGCGGGATATTTTACGCCGATGAAAATAAAGCTATCTCTATGATAATGTAGATTTTTACGCTTCCGGCAGCGCGATACATCGATAACGTTTATTTGTGATAAATGCTTATGCGGTTCGTAGACATCGTTCCGCCATTTGGACCAAAAAAAAACCCAGCGGGCGCTGGGTTTTTCAGAGGATAACGGGCGATTAACCAATAAATTCCAGGCCCTTCATATAAGGGCGCAGTACCTCTGGCACGGCAATGCGGCCGTCTTGCTGCTGGTAGTTTTCCAGCACCGCCACCAGGGTGCGGCCCACAGCCAGACCGGAACCATTTAATGTATGGACCAGACGCGGCTTTTTATCCTGCTTATTACGGGTGCGGGCCTGCATACGGCGGGCCTGGAAATCCCCCATATTTGAGCAGGAAGAGATTTCACGGTACGTATTCTGCGCCGGTAACCACACTTCTAAATCGTAGGTTTTGGTGGCGCCAAAGCCCATATCGCCCGTACACAGTAGAACTTTACGGTAGGGCAGATTCAGCAGCTGTAAGACTTTTTCGGCATGACCGACCAACTCTTCCAGGGCATCCATTGAGGTTTCTGGCGCGACGATCTGTACCATCTCGACTTTATCGAACTGGTGCATACGGATAAGTCCGCGCGTATCACGGCCATAGGAGCCCGCTTCAGAGCGGAAACACGGCGTATGAGCCGTCAGCTTCAGCGGCAGGTTCTCTTCCTCGACGATTTCATCACGTACAAGGTTGGTCAATGGCACTTCTGCGGTAGGAATCAGCGCATAGTGGCTGCTTTCTGATTCTTCTTCCAGTGGTCGGGTATGAAACAGATCTTCACCAAACTTAGGTAGCTGTCCTGTTCCGTACAACGTCGCATGGTTAACCAGATAAGGTACGTAGGTTTCCAGGTAGCCATGCTGCTCGGTGTGCAGGTCAATCATAAACTGGCTAAGCGCACGGTGCAGGCGGGCAATCTGGCCTTGCATCACGACGAAGCGTGAACCGGTAAGCTTTACTGCCGCGGCAAAATCCAGCCCTTTCGCGGCTTCGCCCAGCTCAACATGATCTTTTACCTGAAAATCGAACTGGCGTGGCTCACCCCAGCGGCTGACTTCCTGGTTCTCGCTGTCGTCTTTGCCCAGCGGCACTTCATCCGCAGGAAGATTCGGCAGCGCCAGGCTAAAGTCGCGGATCTGATTTTGCAGTTCATCCAGTTCTGCTTTGGCAGCATCCAGGCGTTCGCCCAGGCTGTTCACTTCCTGACGCAGTGGCTCGATGTCTTCCCCACGTGCTTTGGCCTGACCGATGGATTTGGATCGGGAGTTACGCTCGGCCTGCAGGTTTTCGGTTTCTACCTGCAAGACTTTGCGACGCTCTTCGAGCGAACGCAGCATTTCCACATCCAGTTTGAATCCTCGGCGTGCCAGTTTTTCTGCGACTGCGTCTGGCTCATTACGCAGCAGATTGGGATCGAGCATGCTTATCCTGTGTATTTATGAGTTAAAAGAAGGGACGCATTCCTGCTGGAATGCGTTGAAAACATTGACCACATTACCGCAACGTCTGTTTTAGCGGTAGCGTTTTGTCTGGCTATTTTGATCGAGTTCAGTAAGCCAGGCCAGCTTTTCGCCAATTTTGCCTTCAAGACCACGTTGTGTTGGATGATAGTAATGTGTTTGTGCCATTTCAGGGGGGAAATAGACCTCGCCAGCCGCGTAGGCGTTGGCTTCATCATGGGCATAGCGGTAACTTTCACCCAGGCCCATCTCTTTCATTAGCTTAGTGGGCGCATTGCGCAAATGGTCGGGGACATCAAAATCGGGATGGTCGCGCGCATCACGCATCGCGGCCTTAAACGCGTTATAAACGGCGTTACTTTTTGGCGCGCAGGCCAGATAAACAATGGCTTGTGCAATCGCCCGCTCCCCTTCCGCGGGGCCGACGCGGGTAAAACAATCCCAGGCCGAAATCGCAACCTGCATACCGCGAGGATCGGCGTTGCCGACATCTTCAGAGGCAATCGCCAGCAGGCGACGTGCCACATAGAGCGGATCGCCACCTGCGGTAATAATCCGTGCGTACCAGTAGAGGGCAGCATCCGGTGCCGAACCGCGAACAGACTTATGTAACGCAGAAATAAGGTCGTAAAAACGGTCGCCCTTGTTATCAAAGCGGGCAGAACGCTCACCGGCCACCTCGGTTAACAGCTGTGGCGTTAATTCCCTTTTCCCGTCCGCGCGGGTTTCGGCCATATCCGCCATCATTTCCAGCGTGTTCAGCGCACGGCGCGCATCGCCGTTCACCAACTCAGCGATCATGCGCCGCGTATTATCCGGTAGCAGGATATCGCTGTTGCCATAGCCTCGATCGGCGTCCTGCATAGCCTGGTCAAGTACCTGCTCGATGTCCTCTGTGGTCAGGGATTTGAGCAAATAAACGCGGGCGCGTGACAACAGGGCGGAATTAAGCTCGAAGCTGGGGTTTTCGGTCGTTGCACCAATAAACGTGATTGTGCCGTCTTCAATATGCGGCAGAAAGGCATCCTGCTGGCTTTTGTTGAAACGGTGCACCTCATCCACGAAAAGAATCGTGCGACGGCCGGCCTGCTTGCTCAGGCGCGCACGTTCTATCGCTTCACGAATTTCTTTGACGCCTGATGTGACAGCAGAGATGCGTTCAACGTCCGCGTTGCCGTAGTGCGCGATAATCTCGGCCAGCGTGGTTTTGCCTGTTCCTGGCGGTCCCCAGAGAATCATTGAATGCAAATGGCCAGCCTCAATCGCGCGCGGCAGCGGTTTACCCGCAGCCAACAGGTGTTGCTGACCAATATAGTGCTTCAGGGTTTCTGGCCGCATACGCGCGGCCAGTGGTTTAAAATCTTCGCTGGAGAAATCCAGGGACAGGTTACTCACTACCACCTCACTGACGTTGATCATCCACCGTGACGCCTTTAGGCGGGGTGAAAGTGAATTTATCCGGGCTGATAGGGCCGTTTTTCTGGCTCTTTAACTGGTAGTTACTGCGCTGCCCATCCTGCTCTATGGCGCTGAACTGATTGATGGTGCCGTCTGGCGTCACATCAATTGTGAACTGCTTGAGATTGCCATCGCTTTTCTTCGGCGTCAGTTCAAATTTGTCGCCCTGCTGCTTGACGTTATATTGCTTCCAGTCACTCGACTGATTACGGGCAATCAACATAAATGGCGTATTACTGGTGGCGTTTTTTAACAGGCTTACCGTGGCCTGTTCTACAAACGGGTTGTAGAACCATAACGATTTTCCGTCAGAGATAATGACGCTCTCGTCAGGCGCGGTCATGTGCCAGTTGAACAGGCTGGGGCGTTTAACCCACAGCTCACCTTCCCCGTCCTGCACGTTAGCACCGCTGCCATCGGTAACCTTTTGAGTAAAGCTGGCGTGGAAGCTGTTTACTTTATTTAAACGCTGTTGCAGGTCAGTCGATGCATCAGCGAAAGCGCTGGCTGAACCCAAAGCGGCCATCAGGCCGAAGGCGATTACGCGTAATTTCATCTGCTTAAATCCTTATTAAATCGTTTCCCGTTGATAACGATACTAAGCCTGGTCGCTGTCCTGCATTTAATACAGGAGAAAAAACCGAAAGCCTAATCAACTATGGGGGTTAACCGCTAAAAAACAATGAGCCAGCAAGAACTGGCTCATTGATTTATGTTTCAAAGCTTATCGCTCAGGCTCTACATATCATGTGGCGGTGGTGACAGGACTTCGCGGTTACCGTTATGACCCGGCGACGAGACAATTCCTTGTGCTTCCATCTGCTCAATGATGCGCGCGGCGCGGTTATAGCCGATACGGAACTGACGCTGAACGCCCGAAATAGAGGCGCGACGCTTGTCTACCACAAAGCCCACCGCCTGATCGAACAACGGGTCCAGTTCTTCATCGCTGTCGATACCGCCTGCACCTTCGCTCTCTTCACCCGCCGTAATGCTCTCAATGTATTGCGGACGGCCACGCGCTTTCCAGTCCTGCACAACGGCATGCACTTCCTGATCGCGCACAAAGGCACCGTGAACACGGACCGGCATGGAGGAGTTTGGCGGCATATAGAGCATGTCACCCATCCCCAGCAACGACTCCGCGCCGCCCTGGTCGAGAATAGTACGCGAGTCAATTTTACTTGATACGGTAAAGGCAATACGGGTCGGGATGTTCGCTTTGATCAGACCGGTAATCACATCCACCGAGGGACGCTGGGTTGCCAGCACCAGGTGGATACCTGCCGCACGTGCTTTCTGCGCCAGGCGGGCAATCAGCTCTTCCACTTTTTTACCCACGGCCATCATCAGGTCGGCGAACTCATCCACCATCACCACAATGTAAGGCAATTTTTCCAGCACCGGTGGCGTCATGTCCATACTGTCGCCCGGTTTCCAGAACGGATCGGGGATTGGACGGCCCATCGCCTCAGCCTGCTCAACTTTCTCGTTGTAGCCCGCAAGATTACGCACGCCAAGCGCCGACATCAGTTTATAGCGGCGCTCCATCTCACCGACGCTCCAGCGCAGCGCATTCGCCGCATCTTTCATATCGGTGACGACTTCGGTGAGTAGATGCGGAATGCCTTCATAGACCGACAGCTCAAGCATTTTCGGGTCGATCATAATAAAGCGCACTTCTTCCGGCGTGGCTTTATACAACATGCTGAGAATCATGGCGTTCACACCGACTGACTTACCCGAACCGGTGGTACCCGCTACCAGTAAGTGTGGCATTTTCGCCAAATCGGCCACTACCGGCTGACCCGCAATGTCTTTACCCAGTACCACGGCCAGAGGTGAAGGATTGTCACGGAATTTTGGACAATCCAGCACTTCACGTAAGTAAACGGTCTGACGATGCTTATTCGGTAATTCCAGTCCGACATACGGCTTACCGGGAATCACTTCAACAACGCGCACTGCCGTGGTCGACAGTGAACGGGCCAGATCGCGTGACAGGTTAGAAATACGCGCGGCTTTCACGCCAGGCGCCAGATCCAGTTCAAAGCGGGTAATCACCGGGCCTGGAGAAATGCCGACGACTTCCGCCTTAACACGATAATCGCCCAGGCGTGATTCAACCAGACGTGCCGTCTGCTCCAGCGCAAACATATCAACCGGCTCCTCTTCGACAGGCGGCGCGGTTAACAGATCCAGCGAAGGCAATGGCGTGGAGGGTTTTTCCAGCGGCTGCTCATGACGCATCAGGAAAGGGTGAATCAGGCTATCATGCAGCGACGGTTTTGTGTCTTCGACGGGTTCTGGCTGTTGAACAGGTGCCACGAAGGTATCCGACACCACGCTCTGTGTCGGCACCGTTCTCTGGGCTGCCGCCTGTTCTGGCGCGGCCTGCATTTGCTGCCACGGCTCATGTTTTGCCGCCACGTCATCCGTTTCAGGCGCAGCCGCAATGGTGAACAGCGGCTCAACAGGTCCATCGTCGACCAAATCTTTCATCGGTGAGAAATCAAAAGCCGCCGAGGTATCCAGATTGAAAACCGGCGCGTTGTTGTCGGGCTCCGCCTCATAGCGCTGTTGCTGCTGTTCGGCGAACTGACGTGCCAGCGATGCCTGCTGCAGCGCCAGTTCATCGTCCTCGTGCTGCTCATCCTGTTGCCAGCGCTCGCCATAACGCTGTTGCTGTTCCGACTGGAACGCGTGGCGTAACTCGGCCTGTTGCAGCGCGTCTTGCTCCTCTGCAGACCAGTCCGGGTTGTGCATATCCTCAGGCACTGGCTGAGACGCGGGGCTTTCAGACAGCTTCGCTTTCTCTTCCGCCATGCGCTGCGAAGGCAGTTTGATCCCGTAGGAGGCCAGTTCGCGTCGGGTCGGTAATTTCACCGGATTCGGCCGGGGCAGCGCCGGGCCAATCCCCTGCTTCACCTGTGGATTCGCCTGATTTTCAGGTACCGGTTCAAACAGGGGCGACATCGATGACGCCTGCTTTGCGGCAACGGCTGATGTCACCGCACTGCTCAGCGTCGCGGCAGAGGCTGCCTCGCGCCAGTTGCCCATTTTCGGCTCATCATCCTCATAAGCCGTAAAGGGGCTTGAGGATGCAGGCGTTTCATCCGGCATTTCAAAACGGTACAGAGGTGGTTCGCTCACCGGTTTATCCTGCGGAACAGGATCAAGCGGCGCAGCATTGCGCGCGGGAGTAGAATAATGTGCTGCCGATTCCTGCGCGGACGCGGCGGCAAAATGGGCGGATTGTGCAGGTACAGCGCCCACTGGCTGAGCGACAGGGGCTACTGACTGTGCGGTCGCCGCATTGGACAGCGCCGGGGCAACGGCAGGCGGCTGGGTCGGCACCGCAGCGGACGCCACCGGCATATCGGAAGCGTCGACGGTTGCAGCGACGGCGGCGCGAGTGGCTGTTGCCGCCTTAGCCAGCAGCGGATCGTGCTCATCCAGATCAGGCTGAGCTTTACGCGGTGCGGCAAGCAAAACGTCATCGTCTTCATGCGGCTGAGCGTGAAGGACAGGCACAGCCTCTTCATGATGTTCTGCCTCATCCTCTTCCTGCCAGGGTTCGTCATGGCGTGAACGGTTGCTGGCAAAGGTCAGCACGCCCATGACAACGCCGCCGATTCTTTCCGCAATGGTTAACCATGACCAGCCGGTATAAAGCGTAATCCCGGCAGCCCAGATGCAGAGCAGTGTCAGCGTTCCGCCTGCTGGACTAAACCAGGGCGAAATTGCATTACTGACAAGACTGCCGATGACGCCACCCGAGGCAAAATACCAGATGTCGTCAGCATTGAGTGCCGCCATACCGCAGGTGGTCACCACCAACGCCAGTACGCCGATCAAACGTAAACCGATGGCGAAATAGTCAAAGTAGTCCTGATTATCGCGCTGGCGAAACGCTATCCAGCACAGCCCCAGGATCACCGGCGGAATGGCGTACGCCATCACACCAAAGATGAACAGTAAGGTATCAGCCAGCCACGCGCCTACCTTGCCACCAATATTATGGATAGGTTCATGCCAGGCCGTCTGCGACCAGCTCGGGTCGGAAGGATTAAAACTGACGAGGGAAACCATCAGATAGATGGCAAACAACGCCACCAGGATGAGCAACGCTTCCAGCAGACGGCGTCCACTGCTCAGCGACTGTAACGAAACGTCTTTATCTTCTGTGTATTCCTGGCTCAAGAGAACTCTCCAGGTGCCTGTAAAGTAAGAAACAACAGCGCCGGGCTCACCCGACGCTGGTCCTGTATGTATTCACAGGAGTGTACCGAAATTTCACAGGCTTTGCACCTGCCACGCATCAGCGCGTTTTGATCACCAGACGGTTACTCTGTTTGACCTCTTCCATCACCACGTAAGTCCGCGTGTCGTTTACACCTGGCAGGCGCAGCAAGGTTTCACCCAGCAGCTTGCGGTAGGCGGACATATCAGGCACGCGCGTTTTAAGCAGGTAGTCGAAATCACCAGAAACCAGGTGACACTCTTGAGTTTCCTCAAGTTTTTGTACGGCGGCGTTAAATTGTTCAAACACATCTGGCGCGCCACGATTCAGAGTAATCTCAACGAATACCAGTAATGAGGCGTCCAGGTAGTGAGGGTTAAGTTGCGCAGTATAACCAAGGATGAATCCCTGGCGTTCAAGACGACGTACACGCTCAAGACAAGGTGTAGGCGATAATCCTACACGTTTGGAAAGTTCCACGTTTGAGATGCGACCGTCTTTCTGCAATTCATTCAGAATGTTTCTGTCGATCCTGTCGAGGTCTTTACCGGGGCGTTTCTTATTATCTACCATTATTATTGTCTCTCTTAATTCCTTCCCTTTACCTGCCATCCCCTGAAAACGCTCATTGTTCGGGGCATTTTTTGAAGTGAAATAACAAAGTCTGAGTGCGTTCGCACCTATGTGTATGACGCATGTTGCCTGTCCACATCATGCGTCATGACCCATATCAGACGACAAAATTCGTTCGGCACATTGCCCAAAACCCGGCGGCAAAACCCGTTTTGTTCCGAAGATGTCATTCGCTTCTTACACTGTTTTCGCAAATGCGCAGGCGATTGTCAAAGTAAAATGTCTAAATTCAGGACAAGATGCCAGACACTTCGCTGGGTCACTGTTTTTAAATGAGTATTTTCGTGCGGCATGGTGCAACGAAATGAATTTTTGCCCCCTTTTGGCACAAGTGACAGGCGAAAAACGTATTCATCGTCTACGCCGTTTACAGCAATCGCCAACAAAAGCGCGCAAGTGTTGTCAATGATGCGGCTTATTCCCTACAATCGCAGACTATGTCAGGCGAATGAAACTGAGGAACGCATGAGTACGGCTAAACACAGTAAGTTGCTCATTCTGGGCTCTGGCCCAGCAGGTTATACCGCAGCCGTCTATGCTGCACGCGCAAATCTGAATCCGGTATTGATTACCGGGCTGGAAAAAGGCGGACAGCTGACCACCACGACGGACGTGGAAAACTGGCCGGGCGACCCGCACGATCTGACAGGTCCGTCGTTAATGGAACGCATGCACGAGCATGCTGAGAAATTTAACACTGAGATTATTTTTGACCACATTCATAGCGTTGATCTGCAGAATCGTCCGTTCCGTTTAACCGGTGACAGCGGCGAATACACCGCAGATGCGCTGATTATTGCCACGGGCGCGTCGGCGCGCTATCTCGGCCTGCCGTCAGAAGAAGCGTTTAAAGGCAAAGGCGTTTCAGCCTGCGCCACCTGCGATGGTTTCTTCTACCGTAATCAGAAAGTCGCCGTTATCGGCGGCGGTAATACGGCGGTAGAAGAGGCACTTTATCTGGCCAATATTGCCGCTGAAGTGCATTTGATTCACCGTCGCGACAGCTTCCGTGCGGAGAAAATTTTAATTGATCGCCTGATGCAAAAAGTCAGCAACGGCAACATCGTGCTGCACACTCATCGTACGCTGGAAGAAGTTGTGGGCGATCAGATGGGCGTGACCGGGCTGACGCTGCGTTCAACGCTGAACGATGAAACGGAAGCGCTGGAGGTTGCTGGCCTGTTTGTGGCCATTGGCCATAGCCCAAACACGGCGATTTTCGACGGTCAGTTAGCGCTTGAGAATGGCTATATCAAGGTGCAGTCAGGACTGCACGGCAATGCCACCCAGACCAGTATTCCGGGTGTGTTTGCCGCGGGTGACGTGATGGATCATATCTATCGCCAGGCCATTACCTCTGCGGGTACTGGCTGTATGGCTGCCTTAGATGCAGAGCGTTATCTTGATGGTCTGGTTAAGAACGATAAGTAAGTTGTTAATAACCTGATCTTAATTGTTTGAGGCGACTGTTTTTCAGTCGCCTTTTTTATTATCACCATGCTAAATTCATGCGCCAGGCGTGAGGGACTTGCCTCATTTCATTTGTCTTCGCCACAGTGGGTTTCGCATGAACAAATCGCGGCAGCAGCACCTTACCCGTTGGCTTCGTCAACAGCGCCATCATGCCGGTCCCTGGCTACGACTTGCCTCACTCTTAGGTTCAGCAGGCGCACTACTGATTATCATGCAGGCCTGGCTGCTGGCTTCGTTGCTGCAGGCACTTATTGTCGAGCAGCAAGCGCCGCAATCCCTCCTGCCCCGCTTTATGTTACTGCTGTTGTGCTTTGTGCTGCGCGCGGTGCTGAACTATGCCCGCGAGCAGGCAGGCTTTCGGGCCGGTCAGGCCATCCGCCAGGCACTGCGTAAACAGGTGTTGGATCGTTTATCCGATCTGGGGCCCGCCTGGATACAGGGCAAACCCGCAGGCAGTTGGGCAACACTGCTTCTGGAACAAACCGAAGATATGCAGGCGTACTATGCGCGTTATCTGCCGCAGATGACGCTGGCAGCGGTAATCCCTTGCTGCATTCTGATTACCCTGTTCCCCCTGAACTGGGCCACCGGATTGATTCTGCTGGCTACGGCACCGCTGATTCCGCTCTTTATGGCGATGGTGGGCATGGGCGCGGCCGATGCTAATCGCCGCAACTTCCTGGCCCTGGCACGCCTGAGCGGTGACTTCCTTGATCGCTTACGCGGGCGGGAAACGCTGCGGCTGTTTCACCGGGCTGATGCAGAGAAGCAGGCAATTGCCGCCACGACGACAGATTTTCGTCAACGGACGATGGAGGTTTTACGCCTGGCCTTTCTCTCCTCCTCAGTGCTGGAGTTTTTTGCCTCATTAGCCATCGCCGTAGTGGCGGTTTATTTTGGTTTCTCGTATCTGGGCGAGCTGCATTTTGGCGATTATGGTAAAGGCGTCACGCTGTTTGCCGGTTTCCTGGTGTTGATTCTGGCCCCCGAATTCTTTCAACCTCTGCGCGATCTTGGCACCTTCTATCACGCTAAGGCACAGGCAATCGGCGGGGCCGATGCCCTTGAGCGGTTTATGCAGGACACTCCGTCGTCAGACAGGGCCTCAGGTAATGTCGCGTTTAGCGCCACTTCGCCGCTGGAGCTGGTTGCTGACAATCTTGTGGTCTGCGCCCCCGGCGGCAAGGTTCTGTGCGGCCCTTTACATTTCACCCTACGGGCAAGCGGGCGCGTGGCGCTGGTCGGCAAAAGCGGTGCAGGCAAAACCGCGCTGTTAAATGCCCTGCTGGGGTTTTTACCCTATGAAGGGTCGCTCAAAGCCAATGGCATTGAGCTTCGCGACCTGGCACGACGCGACTGGCATCGGCATCTTGCCTGGGTTGGACAAAACCCACAGTTACCGGCCGCGACGTTGCGTGAAAATATCGTCATGGACGCGCCCCTGGATACTGAACGCCTGGACAGATTAACCGCCGCCTGTGGCATCAACGAATTCCTCCCCCGGCTGCCTGAAGGGCTGGATACCGCGCCTGGCGATGCCAGTAACGCGTTATCCGTCGGACAAGCACAGCGTATTGCGGTAGCGCGAGCGCTGTACAAACCGGCTCAGCTATTGCTACTGGATGAGCCTGCCGCCAGCCTGGATGCGCTCAGTGAACATCACGTTATGCTGGCGTTAAATCAGGCCGCGACGCAGCAAACCACCCTGATGATTACGCATCAGATTGATTCGCTGCAAGACTGGGATGAAATCTGGCTCATGGAGGAAGGAAAACTGGTGCAGCAGGGCCACTGGCAGCAACTTACCTCACAGCCTGGGCCGTTCCGTGAATTGCTGCAACATCGTCAACAGGAGTGCATCTGATGTCTGCTCTGCGTCCTTTTATGCGCTTGTGGCTGCGTCATCCCTTCCGGCTGACGCTGGGAATGGTTCTGGCCATCGTCACGCTGTTAGCCAGCATTGGCTTGCTGACCTTATCCGGGTGTTTTCTGGCGGCCTCGTCTGTCGCTGGCGTTGCGGGACTGTACAGTTTTAATTATATGCTTCCCGCCGCCGGTGTGCGCGGCGCGGCAATTACCCGCACGGCGGCCCGTTACTTTGAGCGGCTGGTCACTCACGACGCGACGTTTCGGGTGTTGCAACATTTACGCGTTTTCACCTTCAGTCGTTTGATTTCGCTGGCACCCGCTCAGCTTGCAGCCTTTCGTCAGGCGGATCTGCTCAACCGTTTTGTCGGTGATGTCGACACGCTGGATCATCTCTATCTGCGGGTAATCTCACCGCTGCTGGGTGCGTTTATCGTCATTGTGGTGGTGACGGTCGGTTTAAGCCTGATTGATCTGCAACTGGCTCTCACCCTGGGCGGCGCCCTGCTCGCCCTGCTCTGCATCTTCCCACCGCTCTTTTACCGTCTGGGCGCACCGGCGGGCGTTGCGATTACTCGTCAGCGCTCGCACTGGCGCGTGCAGTTAATGCACTGGCTGGCAGGTCAGGCTGAACTGACGTTATATGGTAATGCTGCAGTCTGGCGCACCAGACTCGACAGCAGTGAACAACAGTGGCAGGAAGCACAGCGTCAACAAGAACGTTTACAGGCGCTGGCGCAAAGTCTGTTACTGATATGCAGCGGCATGACGGTTACTGCGCTGCTCTGGCTCAGCGCAGAGAGCATTGCGCAGCAGCAACTTCCCGGGCCATTCATTGCGCTGGTGGTATTTTGTACCCTGGCCGCTTTTGAAGCCCTGGCCCCGGTCGCGGGCGCATTTTTGCCGCTGTCTCAGGTGATAACGGCGGCCCAACGCGTCAATGAAATTATCGAACAAACACCGGCAATTGTTTTTCCCTCTAAAACCGTTATCCCTTCTGGTGCATTACACCTAAGCCTACAGGCGCTTGATTTTTGCTATCCGGGACGCCCTGAAAAAGTGTTGAATCAGTTTTCATTAAGCATTGAGGCGGGAGAACACGTTGCGCTGCTCGGACCGACCGGCTGTGGAAAATCGACATTGCTTGGGCTGCTTACGCGCGCCTGGGATAGTCAGCAAGGTGAGATTAGGTTAAACGCAGTTCCCCTTACTGAGTGGGATGAGGCGCAACTCCGGCAACGCATCAGCGTTGTCACCCAGCGTGTTCATCTGTTCAGCCAGACCCTGCGTGACAATTTATTGCTGGCCTGCCCCAACGCCAGCGACGAAACCCTGATTGCGGCATTGATGCAGACTGGTCTGCAGACCCTGCTGGATAACGAGGAAGGATTAAATGCCTGGCTGGGCGAAGGCGGTCGTCCGCTGTCTGGGGGCGAACTGCGACGTCTGGCGCTTGCCCGTGCCCTGCTGCATAACGGCGACCTGTGGCTATTGGATGAGCCAACGGAAGGCCTTGATGCGGCGACCGAGCAGCATATTCTCGCCTTGCTGCAGCAGCTTACGGCAGGCAAAACCGTCATTATGGTCACTCACCGTCTGACAGGCCTGGCACAAATGGACAGAATTTGCCTTATGGACAGCGGCCGAATCATTGAGCAGGGAAATCATTCCGAATTAGTCGCAAAAGGTGGACGTTACTGGCGTTTCCAGCAACGCTTTGCGTTATAGTTTCGTGCAAAAGCTGATGGATAACGTAACGCGATGAGACTGGTTCAACTGTCACGGGAATCGTTGCTCTTTCCTCCCCCGGAAATGGCCCTGCGCGAGCCCAATGGTCTGCTGGCCATGGGCGGCGATCTTTCGCCTGCCCGTCTGCTCAGCGCCTATCAGCAAGGTATTTTCCCCTGGTTTTCGCCGGGCGATCCGATTCTGTGGTGGTCACCCGATCCCCGTGCGGTGTTGATCCCTGAACATTTTCATCTTAGCCGCAGTATGAAACGCTTTCATCAGCAATCGCCTTATCGCGTCACCATGAACGAAGCCTTTGCTGATGTCGTTGAGGGCTGTGCCATGGGCCGCGAAGAAGGAACCTGGATCACCTTTGAGGTGAAACGCGCATGGCTGAAACTCTATGAACTGGGTCATGCTCACTCCATTGAAGTCTGGCGCGGGCAACAGCTGGCAGGCGGCATGTACGGGCTGGCGCTGGGCCAGATATTTTGTGGTGAATCCATGTTCAGCCTGCAAACCAATGCTTCAAAAACCGCACTATGGGTTTTTTGTCAGCATTTCATTAAGCACAAAGGACGCCTGGTGGATTGTCAGATACTTAATCCCCATACGGCATCGTTGGGCGCGGTCGAAATCCCGCGTGAGGCTTACCTGGAATCGGTAAAAAACCTGTCATCTCAACCCGTTGACAGCGGCTGCTGGCTCAATCAGACCCTTTTTTAAAGCTCGCGCAGATGTTTTGCACACACAAAGTCGGTTAAGTGCTATAATAGCGGCGTTTGGTATGTCGTCCGCGCTTGAATTTCAAGCCGGAATTGCCAGGCTGGGAATCTCATCGCACTCTCGGGACTGTTTCAATCGTGCGCGTGTTACCGGTTGATTCAGATTCTTAGCCCGCTAATCCCCCGCAGACGTCACATAAACACCCTAATTTAACCGACATGCTCGCGTTATAAGCGAAGCACGGCGATGCGTTGGCTTTATTGCCGACGGTTCTTTACATAACTCGTTGAATTGGGCATTATCTTGCCGGTTCAACTGAAAGGTAGTACACCCAGAGGATTCGATGGCCAAAGAAGACAATATTGAAATGCAAGGTACCGTACTGGATACGTTACCTAACACCATGTTCCGCGTAGAACTTGAGAACGGACACGTGGTTACCGCTCATATCTCCGGTAAAATGCGTAAAAACTACATCCGCATCCTGACGGGCGACAAAGTGACTGTCGAGCTGACCCCGTACGACCTGAGCAAAGGCCGCATTGTCTTCCGTAGTCGCTGAGTTGCGTTGATGCTATTGCCTCCAGCCGAGGCAATAAAAAAAAAGGCCGGATATTATCCGGCCTTTTCTCTTTCCGTCACACAGTGCTTAGTGCACAGTGCCTTCCGCTTTACGTTTTTGCGCACTCAGGAAGTGATAGGTTAACTGGCCTTTCTCTTTATCCAGTGCAACCGATACTGAACCCCCTTCCACCAGCGAACCAAACAGCAGTTCATTGGCCAACGGTTTCTTCAGGCTTTCCTGAACGGTACGCGCCATTGGACGTGCACCCATCGCTTTGTCGTAGCCTTTCTCTGCCAGCCAGTCACGCGCTTCATCACTGACCTCAAGTGAAACGCCTTTAGCATCCAGTTGGGCCTGCAGTTCAACGATAAACTTGTCCACCACCTGATGAATGACTTCGGCCGACAAGTGGCTGAACCAGATAATGTTGTCCAGACGGTTACGGAATTCAGGCGTAAAGATTTTTTTAATCTCTTCCATTGCGTCAGTGCTGTTGTCCTGATGAATCAGGCCAATAGATTTACGCTCGGTTTCACGCACGCCAGCATTGGTTGTCATCACCAGTACCACGTTGCGGAAATCCGCCTTGCGACCGTTGTTGTCGGTCAACATGCCGTTATCCATTACCTGCAGCAACAGGTTAAACACATCCGGATGCGCTTTCTCAATCTCATCCAGCAGCACGACGGCATGAGGATGTTTGATCACCGCATCAGTCAGCAGACCACCCTGATCAAAGCCAACATAGCCCGGAGGCGCACCAATCAGGCGGCTGACGGTGTGACGCTCCATGTACTCGGACATGTCAAAACGCAGCAGTTCAATCCCCAGCGCTTTCGCCAGCTGAACGGTAACTTCGGTTTTACCGACGCCCGTTGGACCAGCAAACAGGAATGAACCCACCGGTTTGCGATCCTGTCCCAGACCTGCACGGCTCATCTTGATCGCTTCGGTCAAGGCTTCGATGGCATTATCCTGACCAAACACCAGCATTTTCAGGCGGTCGCCCAGGTTTTTCAGCGTATCGCGATCGGTGGCGGACACGCTCTGCTCCGGAATACGCGCGATACGCGCGACCACGGTTTCAATATCAGCCACATTTACGGTTTTCTTGCGTTTGCTGGCTGGCATCAGGCGTGCACGGGCACCCGCTTCATCGATAACGTCAATGGCTTTATCCGGCAGATGGCGATCGTTGATATATTTCACCGCCAGTTCGACTGCCGCACGCACGGCTTTCGCGGTGTAACGAACGTCATGGTGCGCTTCATATTTGGTTTTCAGGCCGTTAAGAATCTGTACCGTTTCTTCTACCGACGGCTCGGTAATGTCGATTTTCTGGAAACGGCGCGCCAGGGCGCGATCTTTTTCAAAGATGTTGCTGAATTCCTGATAGGTCGTGGAACCCATCACGCGGATTTTACCGCTAGAGAGCAGTGGTTTAATCAGGTTGGCGGCATCGACCTGCCCACCCGATGCGGCACCCGCACCAATAATGGTGTGAATCTCATCAATAAACAGGATGCTGCTGTTATCCTGCTCCAGCTGTTTTAACAGGGCTTTGAAACGTTTCTCAAAGTCGCCACGGTACTTGGTACCCGCCAGCAGAGAGCCGATATCCAGAGAGTAGATAGTGCAGTCCTTCATCACCTCAGGCACGTCACCCTGCACAATGCGCCAGGCTAAACCTTCCGCAATGGCCGTTTTACCGACACCGGATTCCCCCACCAGCAGCGGGTTATTTTTACGGCGACGGCACAGAACCTGAATAGTGCGTTCCAGCTCTTTGTCGCGACCGATCAGCGGGTCAATTCCGCCAACGCGAGCAAGCTGATTAAGATTGGTGGTGAAGTTTTCCATACGTTCCTCCCCGCCTGCTTGCTCTTCGTTAACCGGGTTTTCAGCACCAGGTGCCTGGCCAGGTTCGTCTTTACGCGTGCCGTGAGAGATGAAATTCACCACATCAAGGCGGCTGACTTCGTGTTTGCGCAGCAGGTAAGCCGCTTGCGACTCTTGCTCGCTGAAAATAGCAACCAGTACGTTCGCACCGGTAACTTCACTGCGTCCGGATGACTGAACATGGAAAACCGCACGCTGTAGTACACGTTGGAAGCTGAGCGTCGGTTGCGTATCACGCTCTTCTTCGCTGGCAGGCAGCACAGGCGTGGTCTGTTCAATGAAGGCTTCGAGTTCCTGCCGTAGAGCCACAATGTCCACCGTACAGGCTTCCAGTGCCTCTCTGGCCGACGGGTTACTGAGCAACGCCAGTAACAGATGCTCGACGGTCATAAACTCATGACGGTGCTCACGCGCTCTGGCGAAAGCCATGTTTAAACTGAGTTCCAGTTCTTGATTGAGCATTAGGCACCTCCTCCAGTTAATCGCTCTGACCTGCTTCCTGTATGGAGAGAGGCTCAGGCTTTTTCAAGCGTACACAGCAACGGATGATGATTGTCCCG
This sequence comes from Pantoea sp. SJZ147, assembly GCF_007828605.1. Classification (NCBI taxonomy): domain Bacteria; kingdom Pseudomonadati; phylum Pseudomonadota; class Gammaproteobacteria; order Enterobacterales; family Erwiniaceae; genus Pantoea; species Pantoea sp. SJZ147. The sequence continues at coordinate 33,052 of NZ_VIVB01000017.1, read as the reverse complement.
CGCGTAATTATTCACCTGCGCCGCTTTGGTCTCAGCGACCTCTGCGGTAAATACACCACAGATTGCTTTACCGTGGTAGTGAACTTTCAGCATCAGTTGCGTTGCACGTTCAATATCATAAGAAAAGAACTTTTGCAGAACGTCAATAACAAATTCCATAGGTGTATAATCGTCATTATTCAGAATGACTTTATACATGGAAGGCGGTTTTAACCCTTCGCGTACTTTTTCGTCGGCTAAGTGTTCAAAATTTAGCCAGTCATTTGTGTTTGCCATAGTGTTCCGTTGTGATTCTGTACATCGTCATCAAATCCAGGGTCATCTGTAGAGTTTAACACGTGTGTCAAGTGCACTGTCGCTAATGCATTCTCAGGCAAAAAACCCTGCACGCGACCTGTATCACAAAATTTCAAATAGCGTTAACTACCTCAAATTTTGATGATTTTTTCCCCACGTTGCCCGGTGCTTTGCTTGACGACCGTGGCAGTTTCTCTACATTCTACCTTCATAAGCTGATTGAGTTTTAATCAAACCCGACTCACGGCTTCAGTGACCTCACCTACTTATAAAATGTCTTGCGAGGGAAGTAAAAGCATGGAGACAGGTACCGTTAAATGGTTCAATAACGCCAAAGGTTTCGGCTTTATCTGTCCAATCGGGGGCGGAGAAGATATCTTCGCACACTACTCAACGATACAGATGGATGGTTACAGAACGCTAAAAGCGGGCCAGCAGGTTCATTTTGACGTTCATCAAGGCCCTAAAGGCAACCATGCCAGTCTGATTGTACCCGTTGAAGCGCAACAGGCCGTGGCCTGAGATCCCCCCAACGTTGGACCGCTCCGTCAACAATGCCAGCCTGCCGCGCTGGCATTTTTACGCTGTAACCCCTATCCCGCTTTGCCCTGCGCCAGGGTAATCACCTGGGAAAACATCTCCCGTAGGCGTTCCGGGATTGCCTCGCTGCCGCGTTCGGCTGCTGCCATAGCGACCGTGATAGCCAGTTCAGGTTTTGATGCACGATGAATAGCTTTGGTAATAATACGCCTGGGATTAACAGGTACGTTTAACGGCAGGTGCGCTGCCTCATGATACACATCACTAAAGCCATGTCGGTAAAGGAACTGCTCCATATCCGCCGCCGGGAGCTGCGTCAGGTGATGCTTCTCGACATCATGAGGCTGGAGCTGGCTGCGCGCCGTGGCTGCATATTTTTTCCCTGCCATATCCCCGTCAGTCAGCACATGCCAGGCAATGCCCATACGTCGGGCAAATTTTAACAACGGTTTTAGCCCGGACTGTGCAAACTCAATGACTTTAATTCCTTCAGCGGCGAAGTGAAAGCCGCATTGTCGCGCCATTTCGTTGATGATCCAGACTTCGGTTTCACCTTCAACCAGAAGCCAGCAGCGGGCAAACAGGGCTGAAGGCCGGTTGACTTTGATATGGAAGCCGATGCGGCGGCTCTCCTCCGCACTCAGCCCTTCGGGACCAATGCGCCATGCGGCCACGCGCGTTGGCTCACGTACCAATCGGCAAACGTTCTCCACCGCGACCTGAGAAAGCAGCTCTCCAGAATTGGTCGTCGCAATCTTCTGTAACGGGAGCAACGTGAGAAGGTTCCATGCTACGGATAACATGATGGGATGCAGCCGGGTTTCCGGATCTTCAATCAGCAACAACGGCCGGGCGCCCGGTGCCAAAGGTTCGCTTCCTCGCGCCTGGACCAGCAAGCTAAACATGCGTAATAAAATAAGTTGGCGGCTGCGGACGTCCGTGGCGGCAATCAGGTGATTCAGCTGGTCCAGTGAACGCCAGCCCTGAATACCGTCACGTGATTGTGGATCGACGCGGTGCATCTGTCCGCCATTCTCAGGATGCTGAACCAGAAAGTAGTGTTCCATCAGCTGCTGCATGGTCTGTAATCCCTGACGCAGCATGTCATTACTCAATTGCTGTGGATGCTGTTCCAGATCCCGAGTCAGTTTATCCAGCTCTTTCGCCAGTTGATTCAGGGTGGACAGACGGGCATCAATACCGCTTTCGACCGGGCGAACACGTCGGCTAAAACGTGCATCGCGCAGCCGTAATACTGGATTCATGCGCAGCAGATAACTTATCGCCGCCGCACTTCCCTCTTCCGGTAGCACATGACCATGGCTATCGATAAAGCGCCGTGTTGAGGTGATCTGGCCGTCACGTCGCCGGGCGTGCACGCTGTAACTCAGTCGGCGTTGTCCCTGTTCGGCGGGTTGCCAGAACGGCTGTAGCAGGTCGCTGTTTTCCGCATCGTCATCCCTGAAGTGGAAAACGACCGACAGGCGATGAACCCGATCGTCGACTTCGCCCGGCGTAAAGTGAAAATCGTCAGGAGAAAACACATACTCGCGCGAGTGGGGCGACAGCAGCAGGCTGAGCGCGTCCAGCAAACTGGATTTACCCCAGGCGTTTTCGCCAATCAGCAGGTTTATACGCGTCAGGGGTAAAGAGAGCTGATTAATGCCGCGAAATCCCCGGATATCGATATGTTCCAGAATCATAGCGTTTTTATCCTCTTTGTTGTCCGCAGAATGAAGCGGCTTCATCAGGCGGTCAAGTCACTTTGTTGTAAGGGTTTACTCACCCGGGCTTTTTCGCTAGCGTGTCGAGACTTTCGACATGGACGAACCGATCAATATGTATTCCGGACTCTTAATTATCCTGTTGCCCCTGCTGGCAGGCTGGCTGTTACCGCTTCGACACGTGACGTTTCTCAAGGCCGTCAACCGACTGTTAGGCTGGATGGTCTACGTCATTCTGTTTTTTATGGGCATCAGCCTGGCCTTTCTCGATAATCTCAGCAGCAATCTGCTTACGGTGTTTTATACCGCGGCAGTAACAGCGACATGCATTCTGCTATGTAACCTGCTGGCGTTGCATTGGCTGGAGCAACGGCTGCCCTGGCAGCACAGTCACAAACCGCAAAAGCTTCCTTCACGTCTGCATATGGCGCTGGAATCACTGACGTTATGTGGTGTGGTTGTCGTAGGCTTTGCGCTGGGCCTGACCCAATGGCCCTGGCTGCATCATGCCGCCGCCGCCAGTGAATATGCATTAATCTTTCTGCTCCTGCTGGTGGGCATTCAACTGCGCGGTAGTGGGATGACGTTGCGCCAGATGGTCTTAAACCGTCGTGGCATGATGGTCGCGCTCGCGGTGCTGATCAGTGCGCTGCTGGGGGGAATGATCGCGGCTCTGGTACTGGGACTGCCGCTGAAAACCGGGCTGGCCCTGGCCAGTGGCTTCGGCTGGTACTCTTTATCGGGGATTCTGATGACGGAAGCCTTCGGCCCGGTAATTGGCAGCGCCGCCTTCTTCAACGATCTGCTGCGAGAGCTTATCGCGATTATGTTGATCCCTGCGCTGATCGCCCGTCACCGCAGCACTGCACTGGGCTTATGCGGCGCAACCTCTATGGATTTTACCTTACCGGTTTTGCAACGGGCAGGCGGTACAGAAATTGTCCCGGCCGCGATTGTGCACGGCTTTGTCATGAGCCTGTTGGCACCAGTACTCATCGCCCTGTTCTCCGCCTGACCGCCCAATTCAACTTTTGATGCAATTTTTTACGGTTGAGTTGAATCAGCGTCGTCTACGCTTCTTTGAGTTGTTTGATTCTGCTATCCCCTGGATGGCGACGGATTACCAAGGAGAAGAAGATGAAACAAACCGTAGCGGCGCTGGTGGCCAAAACCCTGGAAAACGCCGGCGTAAAACGTATTTGGGGCGTCACAGGTGACTCACTAAACGGCCTGAGTGACAGTCTGAACCGAATGGGCACCATTGAGTGGATGCCAACCCGACATGAAGAAGTGGCTGCCTTCTCGGCAGGCGCAGAAGCGCACGCCAGTGGCGAACTGGCGGTGTGCGCCGGCTCCTGTGGTCCCGGTAACCTGCATTTAATTAACGGGCTTTTTGACTGCCACCGCAACCGGGTGCCCGTACTGGCGATTGCAGCGCATATTCCCTCCAGCGAAATCGGCAGTGGTTATTTTCAGGAAACCCATCCTCAGGAGCTGTTCCGCGAATGTAGCCACTACTGCGAGCTGGTGTCGAATCCCGAGCAACTGCCACAGGTGCTGGGCATTGCTATGCGGAAAGCCATTCTGAATCGCGGCGTATCCGTGATTGTGCTGCCCGGTGATGTGGCGCTGCAGCCAGCACCGGAATCCGCACGCGCAGACTGGTATCCGCCGCAGTTGCCGGTCGTGCTACCGTCCGCCGATGAGCTGTCTACCCTGGCGCAAACCCTGAACGGCGCGACCAATATTACGCTGATGTGCGGCAGTGGTTGTGCGGGTGCACATCGTGAAGTCGTCGAGTTGGCGGCGATGCTGAAAGCGCCAGTTGTGCATGCGCTTCGCGGTAAAGAGCACATCGAATACGACAATCCCTATGATGTCGGCATGACCGGGCTGATTGGTTTCTCCTCGGGCTTTCATGCCATGATGAATGCGGATACCCTGGTGCTGCTTGGCACCCAGTTCCCCTACCGCGCTTTCTACCCTGAAAAAGCGAAAATCATTCAAATCGATATTAACCCCGGCAGCCTGGGCTCGCACTGCCATGTGGATCAGGCCTATATCGGCGATGTCAAAACCACGCTGCGTGCTCTGCTGCCCAAACTGCGGGTCAAAACCGAGCAGCGTCACCTGGACAGTGCACTGAAGCATTATGCCGAGGCGCGTAAAGATCTGGATTCGCTGGCAACAGCCAATGATGACCAGCCGATTCATCCGCAATATGTGGCACAGCAAATCAGTGAGCTCGCCGCCGACGACGCGATTTTCACCTGCGATGTGGGAACCCCAACCGTGTGGGCAGCACGCTATTTGAAAATGAACGGCAAACGCCGCCTGCTGGGTTCCTTTAACCACGGTTCAATGGCAAACGCGATGCCACAGGCGATGGGCGCACAGTCACTTAACCGTGACCGCCAGGTCGTGGCGCTATGCGGTGACGGCGGATTCAGTATGCTGATGGGCGATTTCCTGACTGTTGCCCAGTTGAAGTTGCCGGTAAAACTGGTGATTTTCAACAACAGCTCTTTGGGCTTTGTCGCCATGGAAATGAAAGCTGGCGGTTACCTCACCGATGGCACCGACCTGCACAATCCTGATTTTGCCGCCATTGCTCAGGCCTGCGGCGTGAAAGGCATTCGGGTGGAGAAAGCCTCCGAGCTGAATGGCGCGCTGGAACAGGCCTTTGCTCACGATGGCCCGGTTCTGGTGGATGTGATTACCGCGAAAGAGGAACTGGCGATGCCGCCAGAGATTAAGCTGGAGCAGGCCAAAGGGTTCAGCCTGTACATGTTGCGCGCCATCATAAACGGTCGCGGTGACGAAGTACTTGAACTGGCAAAAACTAACTGGCTGCGGTAAAACAGATGGATGTTACAGGCGGGCTCTCCGCCCGCCTGACTTTCCGCTGCCCAGGAGCACAATGTGATTGATCTACGCAGTGATACCGTAACCCGTCCCAGCGCTGCCATGTTACAGGCGATGATGACGGCTGAAACCGGCGATGACGTTTATCGGGACGATCCCACCGTTAACGCACTTGAAGCCGAAGCGGCACGACTGAGCGGCAAAGCCGCTGCGCTGTTTTTGCCAACCGGTACCCAGGCCAACCTGGTGGCGTTAATGAGCCACTGCCAGCGTGGTGAAGAGTACATTGTGGGCCAGCAGGCACATAACTATAAGTACGAAGCAGGCGGCGCAGCGGTGCTGGGAAGCATTCAACCCCAGCCCATTCTCGCTGCCGCCGATGGCAGCTTGCCGCTGGATGTGGTGGCCGAATTTATCAAACCCGACGATATCCATTTTGCGCCCACCCGACTGCTTAGCCTTGAGAACACCCATCATGGCAAAGCCCTGCCCGCAGCCTATCTGGAGCAGGCGTGGCATTTCACCCGCGAGCATAAGCTGGCGCTGCACATTGACGGGGCGCGTATTTTTAATGCCGTCGTGGCGCAGCAAACCACCCTTGAAAACCTTGCCCGCTATTGCGATACGTTAACCATCTGCTTGTCGAAAGGCCTGGGCGCGCCCGTGGGTTCGCTGCTCTGTGGCGATGCGGATTATATTGAACGTGCGCGCCGCTGGCGCAAGATGACAGGCGGCGGTATGCGCCAGGCTGGCGTGCTGGCCGCGGCTGGGCTGTATGCGCTGCAACATAACGTTGCGCGTTTGCAGACCGATCACGAGAATGCCGCCTGGCTGGGACAGGAGTTGCAGAAAATCGGTGTCGAGGTGACCGAGCAGCAGACAAATATGTTGTTCGTGCGCGTGCCGTCAGACCAGGTTAACGCGCTGGGCCAGTGGATGAAATCCCATGATGTCCTGATGAGCGTTGGTCCCGTCACCCGAATCGTCACCCATCTGGATGCTGAGCGCCCGGTGCTGGAAAAGGTACTGGGCTACTGGCGGGCGTTTTTAGCGCAGCATCGTCCCGATGCCGCCGTCAACACATCTACCCTGTCGGCGTCCCCTTACGCGGGTCGCTAGATCGGAAGCGCAGTAACCGCCGGTTATTGCGCTTCCCCATATTTTTCCAGCAGCGCCTCCGCAATCGCCAGCGTTTCAGCATCCGCGAACCCCTGATAGTGAGCAGGGCGGAAATGCATCTGAAAAGCCGCAATCAGGTTCTGTTGCTCACGCGCCGTCATTCCTTCAGTTACCTGATAGCCGTAACGCTGCAAACGATCAAGCAGGAGGGGAACCGGAACGGCGGCTTCACGATCTTGCCCGGCTAAGTAAAAAGCGACGCGTTGCGGATCGGGCCATGCCCCGATGCCCTGTTCAGCCAGCTGCTGCCACGGAAACTGCGGGCCTGGGTCCTGTTTACGCTGAGGGGCGATATCACTGTGGCCCACGATATTTTCTGGCGCAATACCATAACGCCGGGTGATGTCGTTGATGAGGGCGATGAGGGCGCGGATTTGCCCAGGCGGAAAAGCTTGCCACGTCAGCCCGGTGAGCGTCCGGCGATAGCCGTTATTGACCAGCTCGATACCGACGGATGTGTCATTGATGCGGGTTGCGCCGCGCCAGAAACTTGGCCCGGCGTGCCAGGCCAGATCCGTCTCCGGTACCAGTTGCCAGATAATGCCCTGGCCCTTACGCTGCGGCGGCTGACGGGGAATAAGATAATGGACGCTGACCTCACGATCGGTCAGCGTCGCCAGAGAAGAGGAAAAATCCTCGGCGGTATAATGTATCACCACCACTTTAACCCGTGGTCGCGCGCCCTGTGCAGGGTGACGCAGATCGACCCAGTAGCCTGGTCGCGATTCTATGCCCGACTGACAGCCCACCAGCAGCCAGACCGTCAACAGCAGCAGCAGCCGTTTCAACGAATAATAACCGCCGTGCCCGTCACGCTCACCATCAGCATACTGCTGTCTTTACCCACGGTTTCGTAATCGATATCTATACCGACCACCGCATTGGCCCCCAGCGCGTTGGCCTGCTCTTCCAGCTCTTTGAATGCGATCTCCCGCGCCTTGCGCAGTTCTTTTTCATAAGCGCCCGAGCGGCCGCCAACGATATCGCGGATACCGGCGAAAAAATCGCGGAAAATGTTAGCACCGAGAATCGCTTCCCCGGTCACCACGCCACAGTAATCCGTAATACTGTGGCCTTCCAGCGTGGGCGTCGTCGAAAATTTCATCCTGTTCTCCCGTTGCGTAAACCGACCAAAGGCTCTTTCACCTAAAAGCAGAACTATACTCTATGTTAAAAAGGCACCTTGCCAGAGAACAATAAGGAAATCGAGATGAGAAACAAAGGTTTTGCGCTTTTGCTCCCGGCCGCGCTACTGCTGAGTGCCTGTACGACAGTAGAGCCGGTAACCAAGGATAATGGCCCACGAACCGCCCCTTGCATTGAAGGCGGCCCGGATACCGTGGCACAAAAGTTCTATGATATGCGGATTGAACATCCTACCTCCGGTCTGCCTGATAGCACGACACTGGCAAACTATCGTCCCTACCTGAGCGAAGGCCTTTATCATTCGCTTCAGGAAGCGAGTCAAAGCCAAAATGCCGCCAAATGGCGCAACGGCGATGTGTTCTCCAGCCTTGCTCAGGGGCCCGCTCAGGCTGACGTTGCCGATGCATCAACCATCCCGAACCGGGATGCCCGCAATATTCCGCTACGGGTAAAAATGAGCCGCGACAATAAGCAGTGGCAGGATGAAGTGCTGATGATCCACCAGGGCAGTTGCTGGGTGGTGGACGATGTGCGCTATGTCGCAGAGGGATCGCATCCCGCAGGCGGTTCGCTGAGCCAGATGCTTGAAAAGGCGAAAAAATAAACCCTGTTCGTTCTCACGTCTGATTCACTCTCACGTCTGAAAGCGCCGGCCTGAAGGCCGTGCGTTTTCAGACGGCATCCTGTGTGCTTTCCAGAAACGCCTGCCGGTCACCTCACAACATCTTGTGCTAATCTTTTGGGTGTTTACCGCTTATTCGTAAATTTTAAGCCACCTTAATTGCATAACTATTTTGGTGACGTTAAAATCCGCAAAACTAATAGCTATTCAAAATTGGCGCATGAGTATTCAACTAAACGCGATTAATTGTTTCTACGGTGCTCATCAGGCGCTGTTTGATATCAACCTGGACTGTCCGCAGGGCGAAACGCTGGTGCTGCTTGGCCCAAGCGGCGCAGGCAAAAGCTCGCTGTTGCGTGTGCTGAATCTGCTTGAGCATCCCCGTTCCGGTCAGTTGCACATTGCAGGTAATGATTTCGACTTCAGCAAAACCCCTTCTGAGGCCGCGATACGTGAACTGCGTCAAAACGTGGGAATGGTTTTCCAGCAGTACAATCTCTGGCCGCACCTGACCGTGCTGCAAAACCTGATGGAAGCCCCCTGCCGCGTACTGGGTTTAAGTAAAGCCGATGCCCGGGCCAGAGCCGACAAACTGCTCGATCGCCTGCGTCTCACCAGCTACAGCGACCGCTTTCCTCTGCACCTTTCTGGCGGACAGCAGCAGCGCGTTGCCATTGCCCGTGCGCTGATGATGGAGCCGCAGGTGCTGTTATTTGATGAACCTACCGCCGCGCTTGATCCCGAGATCACCGCACAGATCGTCAGTATCATTCGCGAACTGGCGCAGACCCAGATTACTCAGGTGATCGTCACCCATGAAGTGGAAGTGGCACGTAAAACGGCCAGCCGCGTGGTGTACATGGAAAACGGTCACATTGTGGAACAGGGCGATGCCAGCCGCTTTACACAGCCGCAAACCGAGGCGTTTGCACACTATCTTTCGCACTAAGTCAGGATGCTAACAATGAAAAAAGTCGTACTTGCTGCACTGCTTGCCGGATTAAGCCTGAGCGCTTCCGCTGCCGAAACCATTCGTATTGCTACCGAGGCTTCCTATCCTCCTTTTGAATTTGTTGATGCGAATAACAAAATTCAGGGCTTTGATGTCGATCTGGCTAATGCGCTGTGTAAAGAGATGGATGCGACCTGTACGTTCACTAATCAGGCGTTCGACAGCCTGATCCCCAGCCTGAAATTTCGCCGTTTTGATGCGGTGATGGCCGGCATGGACATTACGCCTGAACGTGAAAAGCAGGTGCTGTTCAGCAAACCTTACTATGACAATTCTGCCACCTTCGTTGCGCAGAAAGGCAAAGTCGCCAGCATTGAAGCGCTGAAAGGCAAGCGCGTTGGCGTACAGAACGGGACGACCCATCAAAAATACCTGACTGATAAGCATTCGGATATTACCGTGGTGCCCTACGACAGCTACCAGAATGCGGTGCTGGATCTGAAAAATGGCCGCATTGATGCCGTTTTTGGCGACAGCGCGGTCGTCAACGAGTGGCTTAAGCAGAACGCTAACCTGGCCCCGGTGGGTGAGAAAGTGACCGATAAAGACTATTTCGGAACCGGTCTGGGCATTGCCGTTCGTCAGGGAAATACTGAGCTGCAAAGCAAATTCAATGCCGCGCTTGATAAAATCAAAGCCGATGGCACCTACAAAACCATCTACAGCAAATGGTTCCAGCAGTAATTTCTGATGAATGAAATAATCCCGCTTGCAAGCGCCGCCGGTATGACCGTCGGCCTTGCTGTTTGTGCCCTCATCGCTGGCCTGGTGCTGGCGATGATTTTTGCCGGCTGGGAGTCGATGCGGCTGAAGCCGCTGGCATGGATCGGTACCGCTCTGGTCACGCTGATTCGCGGCCTGCCGGAAATCCTGGTCGTGCTGTTTATCTACTTTGGCGCATCACAGGTGTTACTGACCTTATCCGATGGCGTTGTCCTGAACTTCGGCTTTTTCAGGCTGCCGGTTCAGATGCAGATTGAAAATTTTGACGTCAGCCCGTTTCTCTGTGGCGTGATTGCGCTGGCGATGCTCTATGCCGCCTATGCGTCGCAAACGCTGCGCGGCGCGCTGAAAGCCGTGCCGATTGGGCAGTGGGAATCAGGCCAGGCGCTCGGCATGAAAAAGTCAGCGATTTTTGTCCGCCTGATCATGCCGCAAATGTGGCGTCATGCGTTGCCAGGCCTGGGAAACCAGTGGCTGGTGTTGCTGAAAGATACCGCACTGGTGTCGCTGATTAGCGTTAACGACCTTATGTTGCAGACCAAAAGTATCGCGACCCGAACCCAGGAGCCTTTCACCTGGTTTTTAGTGGCGGCGGCCATTTACCTGCTGATCACGCTGTTCAGTCAGGCCGTGCTGCGTCGAATTGAACGGCGCACTACCCGTTTTGAGCGGGGGGACCGCTGATGCTGCACTATCTACCCGAACTGCTGAAAGGGCTGAATACCAGCCTGAGCTTAACCGCCGCTTCCCTGGTGACCGCGCTGCTGCTGTCGCTGATGTTTACCATCGTGCTGGCCTTGAAAACGCCGCTGTTTTCGCCGCTGGTAAAAGGCTTTATTACCCTGTTTACCGGCACGCCGCTGCTGGTGCAGATCTTCCTGATCTATTACGGGCCGGGGCAGTTTCCCAGCCTGCAAACGGAGCCCTGGTTATGGCACCTGCTGTCACAGCCATGGCTGTGCGCCATGCTGGCGTTGTCACTCAACAGCGCGGCCTATACGACGCAGCTGTTTTACGGTGCCGTTCGGGCGATTCCTGCGGGTCAGTGGCAGTCCTGTGAAGCGCTGGGCATGACGCCCCGGCAAACCCTGCGTATTCTGCTGCCTTATGCGTTTAAGCGCGCGCTGTCCTCCTACTCCAACGAAGTGGTGCTGGTGTTTAAAGGCACATCCCTGGCGTTTACTATTACGCTGATGGAGGTGATGGGGCATGGTCAACTGCTGTATGGCCGAACCTATGACGTCACGGTTTACGCGGCTGCCGGGCTGATTTACCTGTGTGTTAACGGTCTGCTTACCCTCATGATGCGCCTGATTGAGAAACGCGCCCTGGCGTTTGAACGGCGGAATTAATCCTTCGGCAGGGCAACCTGCCTGATTAATTTTATAATCATATTTATTGCATAAAAATTCATTTACTGGCATCGTGTGGCGCATTCACTTGCTGTGTTATTGATGGCTAACGGGAGCCTGTAATGAAAAAATGGATGATTGCCGCCGTACTGGCAAGCCTGGCGGTAAGCGCCCAGGCGGCTGACAAAATTCGCTTCGCCACCTCTGCTACCTACCCTCCTTTTGAATCGCTGAACAGCGACAACCAGATTGTGGGTTTCGACATTGACCTGGCGAAAGCGCTGTGTGCGCAGATGAAAGCGGAATGCTCATTTACTAATACGGCGTTTGACAGCCTGATCCCTTCGCTCAAGTTCCGCCGCTATGACGCCGTCATTGCGGGTATGGACATCACTGCCGAACGCAGCAAGCAGGTTGATTTCACTCAACCCTATTACGCGAACTCCGCCATCGTGATTGCGCCGAAAGGGAAGTTCAGTTCTGTCGATGCGTTGAAAGGTAAACGAATTGGCGTTGAGAATGGCACCACGCACCAGAAATATCTGCAGGACAAGCACCCAGAAATTACAGTCGTGGCGTATGACAGCTATCAGAATGCCATTCTGGATATGAAAAGCGGTCGCCTTGACGGCGTATTTGGTGACAGCGCAGTCGTCAATCAGTGGTTAAAAAGTAACAGCGAACTGGCCAGCGTCGGTGAGCACGTAACGGATGCCGATTACTTTGGTACCGGCCTGGGCATTGCAGTACGCAAAGGTAATGACCCACTGCGCGATAAATTTAATCAGGCTCTGGCGGCGTTAAAAGCGAACGGTAGCTGGCAGAAAATTAATCAGAAATGGTTCCCTGAATAAGTATTATGGGCCAGCGGCGTGTTCTGCTGACCGGTTCTGCACTGTCCTCAGTTCAGCAGATTACCTGACTGGCCCACCCAGCCGTTGATGCGTCAGTAGCGTCAGCACTTCAAAATGCGCCGTATGCGGGAACATATCGAACAGCTGTACCTGTGTCACATCGTAATCGCTCAGCCGGGCAATATCCTGCGCCATCGTCTGCGGATTACAGCTTGAATAGAGCACATAGTCAGGCGCCATCGTGCGGAGATAATCACACAGCCCCTTTCCAATCCCCCGGCGCGGCGGATTCACCAGCACCAGCTGCGGCACCGCATCACGCTCAGTGGCAAAGGCGGTGGAATCGAGTGCGGCAAAACTGACGTTATCCAGACCCAGCATTTGTGCTGAGCGTTGTGCGCAGGCAATGGCTTCAGCACTGATCTCGATCCCGGTCAGCTGTATCTCTGATGAAGCGCAATGCAGGCCAAATCCTCCTACGCCGCAAAACAGATCCCACATGCTGGTAATCGGAAGCTGACGCACCCAGTCGCGCGCCGTCGCGTATAGCGCACTGGCCACCTGGGGATTGGTCTGGAAAAAACTTTGGGGCCGTATCCACAGCGGAACACCGTTAAAAACGTCGGCCAGCGACTGCGTTGGCGTCAGCGCGATCTCCTCATCCCCTTCCAGAATGGCCATATGCACCGGCTGAATGTTGGCTGAAATCACTCTCAGCTGCGGCAACTGCTGCTGTAGCCAGGGCAGTGCGTTTCGCAGTTGCTCCAGCTTGGTGTGCGATCGCAGAACAAAGCGCAGCATCATCCCGCCCTGGGTACTTTCGGTCAGCAGCAAATACTTGAGTTCACCGCGCTGCCGTTCGATGTTGTAAGGGGTTAAGCCTGCGCGCGCGATAAAGGGTTTTAAGCTCGCCAGTACCGGGGAAAAGCTGTCGGGATAGAGCGGACAGGCGCAAAGATCCGTCGCCTCACCGTTACGCTGTACGATACCGAAAATCGGGCGCTCAACGCTGCCGCTCACCACCATCTTTGCCTTATTACGGAATCCTTGCTGAGCCGATGTGACCGGCGGCAGCCAGTGTTTAACCGGAAACGCGGCCAGCAGCTGGGTCAACTGGGACTGTTTCTCATCAAGCTGCTGGGAATAGGGTTTTTCGAGCCACTGGCAAGAGCGGCAACGGTTAGCGTCATAGAGCGCGCAGTGCATGGTAAAGCCTGTGTTAACGGTCGGAAGGGTTGGCGGAGCGCGATTGTATCACCGCTTACGGAAAAATGCGCGGCTGCTGGCGGGGAGAAAAAGCAGCAACAGCACCACCAGATCGGGCAGTTTTTGCAGCAGCGTGCGATGGATAATCTGCAGGTTATTATCCCCTTGAATGCTGAAGATTTCCGGATAGATCCAGCCGGTGGAAGCCATGAGCATATAAAACAGCACCACGATTTGCGCTACGACAAATCCCCAGCGCCCCCGGTTGCTGCCGCGCATCAGGGTAAAAGCACAACGCAGTTCAAATAAGAAAATGACCTGACTGGCGATAAAGATCAGCGTGGAATCCCATGACTGCGCACTGCGGTGCACAAAGTTAGCTATTTCGGCGTAACCCAGCGCATTCGCCAGCATCAGCACGCTCAGACAGCGCGTGGCAATAATCGCCACGCCAGCCACCGTGACGGGCACCGGGGCTGAGGGTAAAACAGAGCCGTGCTTAAGGGTTTCCGACATGCCTTTTACTCCACCATGACGATAAAGAGGCTGGATTAACCAGCCTCGTCACAGAATGGCAAAAGTCGGCGGTTTTAGCCACGTTTCGCTTTCTGAATATCGCTTATGCGCTGCTTTTCTTCATGAGCCATCACGCGCCAGGCAATAAAGCCCACGATGCCCACAACGAACAGGATCAGGGAAGCCAGCGCGTTAATCTCCGGATTCACCCCACGTCGCACCGTGGCGAAAATAGCCATTGGCAAGGTGGTGGCGCCCGGCCCGGTCACAAAGCTGGCAATCACCAGGTCATCCAGTGACAGCGTAAAGGCCAGCAGCCAGCCCGTCACAATCGCTGGTGCAATCATCGGGACCGTAATCACAAAGAAGACTTTCAACGGCGTCGCGCCCAGATCCATCGCCGCCTCTTCGATAGATCGGTCCAGCTCCCGCAGCCGCGAGTTAATCACCACCGCCACATAAGCGGTACAGAACGTCACGTGTGCCAGCCAGATGGTAAGCGTACCGCGTTCCGTTGGCCAGCCCAGCGCATTTCCTAAGCCGACAAACAGCAGTAACAGTGACAGCCCGGTGATCACATCAGGCATCACCAGCGGTGCGGTCAGCATAAAGGCAAAGCCGTTATGACCACGAAAGCGCCCAAACCGCACGATAATCACCGCCGCCATCGTGCCCAGCACCACCGCCATCGAGGCTGAAAGCCCGGCAATGGTCAGGCTCAGCAGCACCGCATCGATCATGGCATTGTCCTGAAACAGCACCCGATACCAGTTGAATGAAAACCCTTCCCAGACCGTCACCAGTTGCGAACTGTTGAAGGAGTAAACCACCAGCAGCAGCATCGGTGCATAAAGAAACAAAAAGCAGCAGGCTAAAATCGCCGTACGCCAGGGAGAGCGGATCGTTGGCAGATTGTTCATCCCTTCTCTCCCATTTCACGGTTTTGATGTTTGTGGAACCAAATAATCGGCAGAATCAAAATCAGCAAAATGATCACCGCCAGCGCAGAGGCCACAGGCCAGTCACGATTGTTAAAGAACTCCTGCCAAAGAATACGGCCAATCATAATACTGTCCGGACCGCCCAGCAGTTCGGGGATCACGTACTCGCCCACCGCCGGGATAAACACCAGCATGGAACCGGCAATGATACCGCCCTTTGTCAGGGGCACGATCACGCTGAAGAAGGTTTTCAGCGGGCGCGCGCCCAGATCCAGTGAGGCTTCCACCAGCGAATAATCGATTCGCGTCAGCGCGGTATAAATAGGCAGCACCATAAAGGGCAGATAGCAGTAGACAATCCCGATATAGACCGCCGTATTGGTATACAGAATCACTAACGGATGGTCGATCACGCCTGTCCACAGCAGAAAACGGTTAAGAATACCGTTGTTGTTCAGCAGTCCCATCCAGGCATAAACCCGCACCAGAAACGACGTCCACGACGGCAGGATCACCAGTAACAGCAGGACAGAACGCATCGAAGGCTTGCTGTGCGCCACGGCCCACGCCAGCGGATAACCAATCAGCAGGCAGATCACGGTGGAGATAGCCGCCACTTTTAACGACTGTAAATAGGCGTCGATATACAGCGGATCGTCGCTCAGCGTGACATAGTTGCCCAGATTCAGCACCAGGCTGAGTTGATCGTCAGCCCAGTTGACCAGTTCGGTATAAGGCGGAATCGCCCGGGCAATATCCGCGAAGCTGATTTTCAAAACAATCAGGAACGGCAGCAGAAAAAAGAGAATCAGCCACAGGTAAGGTAATGCAATGACGAGCTTGCGCCCGTGCTGCATCTTTATGCGCGTTGCCCAGCGCTGCAACGGCGTACCGAGCAGCTTAGCCGGGGCTTTCGTGCGTTGAAAAATCTGGTTCATCGCGCCTCCTTAAACCGTCAATACCACGCAGCTGTCACTGTCCCAACACAGACGCACTTGATCGCCCCAGGTCGGTAACCCTTTGCGGTAGCGATGTGCATTTTGTAGCTGGGCACTGAGCATCTGGCCGCTGTGCAGGCGAACATGGTAAATGGAGAGATCGCCCAGATAGGCAATGTGGACCACCTCACCGTCAGCAAAGTTACAACCATCGGCAGGCACGTCTTCACACAGCATCACTTTTTCAGGGCGCAGGGCGACGTGAACCGGCACGTTATCCACCACCGATACGTCTGAATCGACTTTAAGAGGATGCTTCAGGCCGGGGCTGTCAATCACCAGGCCGTCTTCCTGACGTTCGCGCAGCAGGCCTTCAAACACGTTTACCGAGCCGATAAACTCGGCGCTGTAGCGGCTGGTAGGATGCTCGTAAATCTCTTCCGGCTCACCGATCTGCACGAATTTGCCGCGGTTCATGATGGCAA
Organism: Pantoea sp. SJZ147; assembly: GCF_007828605.1. Classification (NCBI taxonomy): domain Bacteria; kingdom Pseudomonadati; phylum Pseudomonadota; class Gammaproteobacteria; order Enterobacterales; family Erwiniaceae; genus Pantoea; species Pantoea sp. SJZ147. Next base: position 16,652 of record NZ_VIVB01000017.1, on the reverse strand, counting down.
TACGCCCTGCCATCGTCATGGCTTCTTCCTGATCGTGCGTCACCATTACACAGGTCGCCCCAACGCGCTCCAGAATGTCCACCACTTCCAGTTGCATGCGGTCGCGTAGCTTTTTGTCCAGCGCCCCCATAGGTTCATCCAGCAGCAGCAGTTTCGGCCGCTTCGCCAGGCTGCGCGCCAGCGCCACGCGCTGACGTTGACCACCCGAAAGCTGGTGCGGTTTGCGTTTGGCAAATTCCTGCATGTGTACCAGCGACAGCATTTCTTCGACGCGTTGGGTGATTTCCCCTTTTGCCAGTTTGTCCTGCTTCAGGCCAAAAGCAATGTTCTGCTCTACCGTCATATGGGGAAACAGCGCGTAGCTCTGGAACATCATATTAATAGGACGTTGATAGGGCGCGACATGCGACAGATCGTGACCATCCAGTACAATCTGGCCGCTGGTGGGCTGTTCAAACCCTGCCAACATGCGTAACAGGGTTGATTTGCCACAGCCGGACGCGCCGAGCAGGGCAAAAATCTCGCCTTTATAAATGGTCAGGCTGACGTCGTCCACGGCATGCTGGCCGTCAAAGGATTTGGTCAGATTACGAATTTCCAGCAGCGGCGTTAACGCTTTTGCTGTTTTATTTTGCGGGCGAGGGATGGCATCGTTCACGAATGTAGTTCTCCGGAGCCAGGCGGAACAACGCGGCAAACAGTGCCGCTAAAAATGGCACAACAGAGGCCTGTACTGCGCCTCTGTTGCTGTTGCATAACATATGCTGTCGAATTACTTACCGCTTTTAACCTTAGTCCATGCACGTGTGCGCACGCGATCCAGTTTCGGGTCCTGAATCTTCAGCACAAACAGTTTGGCCATCGCATCCGGTGTGGGGTAAATACCCGGGTTGTTACGGATATCGGCATTAATTAACGGCAGTGAGGCTTTATTGCCGTTGGCGTAATTCATTTTATTGGACACGTCAGCAATGACTTTCGGATCCATGATGTAGTTCAGCCAGGCGTAAGCCGCATCAATATCTTTTGCGTCTTTAGGAATCGCCATCATATCGAAGAACGCGAGTGCGCCCTCTTTCGGTACGCTGTAACCAATGTTGACGCCATTCTTCGCTTTCTCCGCGCGGTTTTTCGCCTGAAGAATATCGCCCGACCAGCCAATGGCCACACAGATATTGCCGTTCGCCAGGTCGTTAATATATTGCGAAGAGTGGAAGTAACGAATATTGGGACGCAGCTTCAGCAAGAGATCCGTCGCGGCACCGGAATAATCTTTCGCATCGCTGCTGTTAGGATCTTTGCCCAGGTAGTTAAGTACGGTGGCAAAGATCTCTTCGGGCGCATCCAGGAAAGAAACGCCACAGCTTTTCAGTTTTTCCAGGTTTTCTGGTTTCATCACCAGATCCCAACTGTTTACCGGCGCATCAGCGCCCAGCGCGGCTTTAACTTTTTCGACGTTATAACCAATTCCGGTGGTGCCCCACAAATATGGAATGGCATATTTATTATCCGGGTCATGCTGGGCGACTTTCGCCATCAAGGCAGGGTCCAGATTTTTATAGTTTGGCAGTTTGCTTTTATCCAGCGGCTGAAACACGCCAGACTGAAGTTGACGTCCCAGGAAACTCGATGAAGGCACCACGATGTCATAGCCGGTGCTACCAGCCATCAGTTTGCCTTCCAGGACTTCATTGGAATCAAACACGTCATAGACCACTTTAATACCGGTCTGCTTTTCAAAATTAGGCACGGTATCTGGCGAAATATAATCCGACCAGTTATAAACGTGCAGCGTCTTATCTTCCGCCATGGTACTGGCTGAAGCAGCCATCAGCACCCCAGCCACCACACCTGACAACCATTTTTGACGTTGGTTGAACATGCTTTTAATCCTCCTGAGCGGGTTATAACAACGCTGCACATCAGTGATTCGGTTTTGCGTTTAGTGATTAAAAATCAGTTACACAATGAATCATTATTCAGTGGACGTTTAATAGTAAAAACCTATACCTGCACGGCATTGTCACTGTTGTCGCCGCCCCGCAAGCATAGCCCCCCCGTTCAGGGTTAACCAGATCTCAGCGTAAAAAACGCCTGAACTCAATATTTTATGCATGTTTAAGCTATGAGGTTCGGCTTTTATGGCATAAACAACGTCATTAATCTGGCAATTAAGGGCTTAATGCAGAATAAAACATTACGGTTATAAATTAACCTGTGTTGTTCACTATTGATAACATTAAGAATTACAGGCGCGGAACCGCAAAAATCGTCGTTGTGGCGTCAGCCAGGAGGGGAAATACGTGGCAGGTAACAAAGGGCGCGTCGGAAATAAAAAAGCCGTCAATGATGACGGCTTAATCAACGCAGATGTTTAATGCAGGACAGAATGCATGGCGCTGCTTGCAACATGCTCTTCATCTTCACCTATCATCAGCAAATTATTGGCAAAGGCTTCCATGATGACCATGGAAATCTCTTCTTCACTCTGCTTCATAAAATGCGAGAACTGACCGAAGGTTAACCCGGCCGTGGTCATCATTGACTGGCAAACAATAAGCTTAGGCAGATTGTCATCCTGTATATCGATGAACGCCTTAACCGTCAACGAACTGGCGTTGATTTGCGATAAGTCACCCACCAGCGGAATTAATGCGGTCGGTTTGACTTCCGCCAGTGCTGAAAACAGAATGACGTTATCGACCAGGTCGATTTTAGCGTCAAACACCCCGTCGAAGTTTTGCATATGCGGCAAATGAAGCGCCTGGCAAGCATCACATTCAAACCAAGTGATATTTTGCTGATCCAGCCAACGACGCAGCAGGTCGATATCCGGAACGACAAGAGAATCCATTGTAAAATCCCATGGGGTGATAAATAAGCGACCTAGCTTACGGAAAAACCGGGTGAGATTCCACGAAAACCACTGGAAAACGCGGGTCAACCCGCGGTTTTAGGACGGAGCCCGGGGGTAGCATGTCGTTCAATGTGGTCGATCATCATGCCTGCAATGTCCAGACCGCTTGTGGTTTCAATGCCTTCCAGGCCGGGAGACGCATTTACCTCCATGACCAACGGGCCACGTTTTGAGCGCAGAATATCCACGCCTGCCACATCCAGCCCCAGTACAGCGGCAGCTTTTACCGCCATCTCACGTTCCTGCTCGCTGATGTCAACCGTACAGGCGGTACCGCCTCGATGTAAATTCGAACGGAAATCCCCTTCTTTCGCCTGACGCTCAATGGCTGCCACGACACGATCGCCAATCACCAGGCAACGCACATCGCGTCCGCGCGCTTCCTGGATAAACTCCTGCACTAAAATATGTGCATTAAGCCCGCGAAAGGCATCAATGACGCTTTCTGCCGCCTGGCGCGTCTCGGCCAGCACGACGCCAATGCCCTGGGTTCCCTCGACCAGTTTCACCACCAGCGGCGCACCGCCCACCATGGCGATCAGGTCCTGAGTATCATCCGGAGAAGAGGCAAAACCCGTTACCGGCATATCTATCCCGTCCCGGGCCAGCAGTTGCAGGGAACGGAGTTTGTCGCGCGCGCGGGTCACAGCGGCGGATTCATTTAACGGATAACTGCCGCACATTTCGAACTGGCGTAACACCGCGGTGCCATAAAAGGTAATACCGGTGCCAATGCGCGGAATAACGGCATCGAAATGCCCCAACAGCTCGCCGCGGTAGTGAATACCGGGCGAGGCGGGGTTAATGTTCATATAACAAGAGAGAGGATCAATGATCTGCACAAAATGACCGCGCTGTTCGGCGACGTCACGTAAACGGCGACAGGAATAAAGCGTTCCATCGCGCGACAGAATGGCCATTTTCATCCATCAAAATCCTTGCGTTAAATTAGCGTGTTGCCCAGCCCTGCTGATGCAGGTAATCCAGCATAAACGGGCGGGTTTCTTTGATGATCAGGCGCTGAATCAACTGGCTCCAGGTTTCGCTACGCTGATTGCTGTCGCGTTGTTCATAGTAGATCGCCGTACGGCTATCGTAATCAGCCAGCACAGCCGGGTCCACAGGTTGATAACGATTTTCATGTACCAGCATCGACTGCGGAATACGTGGTTTCACATCCGGCACGGATTCAGGATAGCCCAGGCAGAAACCAAACAGCGGCAGTACAAACTTTGGCAGCCCCAGCAGCTCGGTTACCTGGGCGATGTTGTTACGAATACCACCAATAAATACGCCGCCCAGCCCCAGGGATTCTGCTGCTACCATGGCATTCTGCGCCATCAGTGCTGTATCCACACAGCCGAGCAGCAGCTGTTCTGCCCGGCCTAACTGGGCATCCGGGCAGATTTGCAGATGACGATTAAAGTCCGCGCAAAATACCCAAAATTCCGCCGCATCGGCCACCCACGTCTGGCCGCCCGTCAGGGTGACCAGTTGATCGCGTAACGCCGGATCGGTCACGCGTACAATGGATGAGCACTGCAAAAAGCTGGATGTGGACGCCGATTGCGCCGCAGCAATAATCGCGTCACGCTGTTCAGTACTCACCTTCTGGTCAGTGAAAGAACGGATTGAACGGTGGCTGCACAGTAAATCGATAGTCGGTGTCATAAAATCTCCAGCTAATTCTCTTTTTTTTCAGATTGGTTGAACAACTGCGGCGCCAGTGCTTTGGCACAGCGCCACATCAACAGCCAGGCGGCAGGCAACATCAGCATAATGCCGATGATAAACAGCGCGGTCGCTAAGTGCTTACTTCCGGCACCGTTGGGCAGGCCAGGTAACCAACGGTTAACCACGACCAGCGCGCCGACAATAAGCAAACCGCCCAGCGCTTCCATTGCCAGTATGGTCTTAGGCAACGTTGCGATGTTCCGCATAGCTTTCTCCTGCCTCAAGGCTAATTGACTCTCAATTATGGATAACATCCCTTAAATTGCACATCAGCGGTTTCAGATCGCGCTCTGACTCACTTTGTGGATTCATAGGATGCAGGCATCAGACTAACAGGTAAATCCTGCTTTCTTTAAGCGCGACGAGCGGGCATCATTATCGGCTTTCCTGACTTTGTCGTGTGATCATCATCACACAACGTACCTCGCAAGGAGTTCTCAATGATTGCTGTTATTTTTGGTCGTCCCGGCTGCCCTTACTGCGTTCGCGCCAAAGAACTGGCGGATAAACTGCAGGCCGATCGTGATGATTTCAACTACCAGTATGTTGATATTCAGGCGGAAGGCATCACCAAAGCCGATCTCGAAGCCAGTGCGGGCAAACCGGTCAGCACCGTACCGCAGATTTTCCTGGACGATCAGCATATCGGTGGCTACACCGAGTTTGCGGCGTGGACAAAAGAGAACCTGGGATTTGTTGCCTGAGCAACAGAGGCGGTAACCTGAATGTGCGCGCTGGCGTGATGCCAGCCGCGCCTTAATGAAATGGCTGACCTGACTCAACAGGATAACGGGCAGTACATAACCCCGTATAAGCACTTAACGTCTGGACGCGGCGATCAGTCGCAGCAACCGCACGAGTAGTGCACCGCATCCCGCCCAAAACATGCCGCTCAGGCTCCAGATAGCAATATAATCCCATCGGGTAGGCTCAGCGAAAACGCCATGCAATAACAGCGCGGCCAGTAGCGTCCCGGTAAACGCCATAATCAGCGTACTTTTTAGCGGGGCCTCTTGCTGCATCAGCGCCATTAATGCACCAGGTAGCAAAAAAAGCAGCAGTTCAGGCTGGCCGTGTAACACCTGCTTATCTAACAGCCGGAAATCCTGGGTAAACATAAAGACTAAACAATAAAACACGCCACCTGACAGGCAGGTTGCCCAGAAATAATAACGCTGCGGCATAACTCCCCACTCATTAAAAACTCGCCAAAACATCGTCTGTGACCTTGCTGAGCCCGGTGGAAATAAAAATAAACAGCCGTTTGCCATACGAATGAAAGTCGCCAATGGCTGAGAATGGTTTTTCTGATTAGAATATCGGCCTCGTTACCTTTTCAGAAATCGATGATCGCTGAAGGTAATCTTACGGCTTGCTCAAGATAGCGAAAAACAAGCCTCTCTTCAATAGGTTACAAGTAAACAAGAAGTTAAAATGTTGAATGTTAACATCGCAGAATTGTTAAGAGGTAATGACATTCTGTTATTATTTTTCGTGCTGGCTCTGGGACTTTGTCTGGGGAAATTACGTTTTGGCTCGGTGCAACTCGGCAATTCCATTGGCGTATTAGTGGTTTCGTTATTATTAGGCCAGCAGCACTTCTCGATGAATACAGATGCCCTAAGCCTGGGCTTTATGTTGTTTATTTTTTGTGTCGGTATTGAGGCGGGTCCCAACTTTTTTTCTATTTTCTTTCGGGACGGCAAAAACTATTTCATGCTCGCCATCGTGATGGTGGTCAGCGCCCTGCTGTTGGCCCTGGGATTTGGCAAATTCTTTGGCTGGGATATCGGGCTGACCGCGGGCCTTCTGGCCGGTTCCATGACCTCTACGCCGGTGCTGGTCGGTGCAGGCGATACGTTGCGCCAGAGCATCAGCGATCCTAAACAGCTCAGCATGATGCAGGATCAACTCAGTCTGGGCTATGCCGTTACCTATCTGATAGGTCTAGTCAGCCTGATTTTTGGCGCTCGCTATCTGCCCCGTCTGCAACATCAGGACTTACCCACCAGCGCACAACAAATTGCACGTGAGCGCGGCCTTGACGCTGACAGCCAGCGCAAAGTGTTTCTGCCGGTGATTCGTGCTTATCGTGTGGGCCCGGAGCTGGTGGCATGGAGCGGCGGTAAGAATCTACGTGAACTCGGGATCTATCGCCAGACAGGCTGCTATATCGAACGTATCCGCCGTAATGGCATCCTCGCCAGTCCGGATGGCGATGCGGTGCTGCAACTGGGGGATGATATTTCGCTGGTGGGCTATCCGGATGCGCACGCGCGACTGGATGCCAGCTTCCGTAACGGAAAAGAAGTCTTTGACCGCGATTTGCTGGATATGCGGATTGTGACCGAAGAGATTGTGGTAAAAAACCACAACGCCGTAAACAAGCGGCTGAGCAAACTCAATCTTACCGATCACGGCTGCTTTTTAAACCGCGTGATTCGCAGCCAGATTGAGATGCCAATTGACGACAATATCATGCTCAATAAAGGCGATGTGTTGCAGGTCAGTGGTGAGGCGCGGCGGGTAAAAAGTGTGGCGGATCGCATTGGCTTTATTGCGATTCACAGCCAGATAACCGACCTGCTGGCATTCTGTGCCTTTTTTATCATCGGCCTGATGGTCGGGTTGATTACGTTTCAATTCAGCAACTTCAGTTTCGGCATCGGTAATGCCGCTGGGTTGTTGTTTGCCGGCATTATGCTGGGCTTCCTGCGCGCTAACCATCCCACCTTTGGCTATATTCCGCAAGGTGCGCTGACGATGGTTAAAGAGTTTGGGCTGATGGTGTTTATGGCAGGCGTTGGCCTGAGTGCCGGGAGCGGTATCGACCATGGCATATCGGCTAACGGCGCGCTGATGCTCTTGTGCGGTCTGTTGGTCAGCCTGTTACCGGTAGTGATTTGCTACCTGTTTGGCGCTTATGTTTTACGCATGAACCGCGCGCTGCTTTTCGGGGCCATTATGGGTGCACGCACCTGCGCACCTGCTATGGAGATTATCAGCGATACGGCGCGCAGTAATATCCCTGCGCTGGGCTATGCCGGCACCTACGCCATCGCGAACGTTTTGCTGACGCTGGCGGGCACATTAATCGTTATTATCTGGCCGTTACTGTCCTTATAAAATTTTTTTACTGACGTCCAGAACTTTTTTTACCGACCACAGTCTGAATAAGTGCCACTGCTTTTCTTTGAAATCCCCAAATTGTGGAGCCCGCTGGTCTTTTTCCCAGCGGGTTTTTTTATGCCTTGCATCCTGCCCGCCCCACTTCAACATTAAAACTTCACCAAACTTAAACCATTTTGCAACCTTAGTGCAGATTAAGAACCTTGTGATGGACTCTCTGCCCGTCTGCACGCAGGATAGGCAGCTTATTTTGTTAGCAACATGTGCTAGCAGATGCGACAGACTCAATCTGCTTTTGCCCGTTGGCTTAAGCCCTTTTTCCGGGATTGAGAGAATCTGAACATCAGTAAGAGGAAACGACCACGTAATGGAAGAATTGAACCGCACCCTATTTATGGCGATTAACGCTACCTCAGACTCACCTCACTGGTTATTGCAGCTTGCCCTCTTCATAGCCAAAGACGTCATTGCCATTGTCCCGCTGCTGATTGTGGCATTGTGGCTGTGGGGACCGCGCGATCAGGTGGCGTCACAGCGAGTGCTGGTGTTAAAAACCGGCATCGCGCTGCTCTATGCATTAGCCATTTCCTGGTGCGTGGGACAACTGTTCCCGCATCCGCGTCCGTTTGCGATCAACTTCGGCCATCAGTTTCTGGCACACGCTGCCGACGACTCGTATCCCAGCGATCACGGCACCACGATTTTCACCTTTGCGCTGGCTTTCCTGTTCTGGCACCGGCTCTGGTCGGGCATTATCCTGATGGTGGTCGCCACTGCGATTGCCTGGTCACGTGTTTATCTTGGCGTGCACTGGCCAATGGATATGCTGGGCGGTTTTCTGGTGGGAATGCTGAGTTGCCTGGCGTCGCACCTTGCCTGGCAGCTGTATGGCGAACGTCTGCTTAATATCATTAACCCGTTCTATCGGGCGCTGTTCGCTTTACCGATACGTAAAGGCTGGACACAAGGTTAATACACAAGGGACGCCGCGGCGTCCCTTCCGTTTTTTAGCTGAACCACTTCCCGAACCAGCCGTTAAACTTCATCATCACAAAATCAATGATACGGTTGAAGAAGCCGCCTTCCGGCACATCCTGCAGCACCACCAGCGGACGCTGTTCAATCGTTTTGCCGTCCAGTTGAAAATCAATGGTGCCGACCACCTGGTTTTTCTTCAACGGCGCCTCTAGCTGCGGCGATGTCAGGCTGTAGCTGGCTTTCAGGTTTTTCATCTGCCCTTTAGGAATGGTCAGTGCCGCGTCTTTTTCCACTCCAAGGTTGACCTGATTCTGTTCGCCAAACCAGACGCGCTGCTGGGCAAAAGGGGCATCCGCTTTAATTGGGGTCACGGTTTCAAAAAAGCGGAAACCCCACGTCAGTAATTTTTCACTCTCGCGGAAGCGAATGGCATCGCTGGCGGTTCCCAAAACAACCGAGATCAGCCGCATATCGCCTTCGGTGGCTGAGGCCACCAGATTATTACCGGCACCAGAGGTGTGACCGGTTTTGATACCGTCCACCTTCAGATTGCTGCTCCAGAGCAGACGGTTACGGTTTATCTGACGGATGTTGTTAAAGGTAAACTCTTTTTCCTTGTTCAGGGCATACTCTTCCGGCACATCGCGAATCAACGCCTGACCAATCAGCGCCATGTCGCGCGCGGTACTGTACTGCCCCTCGGCATCCAGGCCATGCACCGTCATAAAATGGGTGTTTTTCAGGCCAAGCGCATTGACATAGTTATTCATCAGACCAATAAAGGAATCCTGACTGCCAGCCACATAGTCCGCGAGTGCGATGCAGGCATCGTTCCCGGACTGGATCACAATGCCTTTGTTCAGCTCATGCACCGGAATGCGGTCACCGGGCTTAAGAAACATCAGCGAAGAACCGCGCAGTTTGGGATTGCCGGTAGCCCAGGCATCCTGCCCCACCGTCACCATATCATCGGGTTTAATTTTGCCGGATTTGATTGCCTGCCCAACCACATAGCTGGTCATCATTTTTGTCAGGCTGGCAGGATCGAGTCGCTGATCGGCATTCGACTCTGTCAGAACTTTACCGCTGGCATAGTCGATTAAGATCCAGGCCCTGGCATCAATTTGAGGCGCGGCGGGTGCCTGTTCAGCAAAAACAGCCATCGGCGCGATGAGTAACAACGAGGTCGCAGCGATGCGCCGCAGGGGAGATGAAAAGCAAGTATTTGTCATGGGCTTGGCCGGATTGTCCTTAGTAAAACGAAAGTCAAAGGCTTAACACCTTCTGTGAGAACGCTACCCGCTGGCGTCAATGAAAAAAACCGCTTAATCGTAAAGTTTTATAGATTTTAGTAGATTAACCCTGGTCTGAGCGCCGCGCGCGTGCCATTTTCCCTCACGAATGTCGCACATAAAAATGCGCTAAATTCTGATTTTTTAATCAAAAAGTTAAGGCCGTCACAAAACTGGGTTAACCTGACTTTATTCAATCGAGGAGAACCCCCTATGGATTTAGCCCTGTTTGATCTGGATGAAACGCTGATTAGCGAGGACAGTACCGGCCTGTGGCTGCGCTGGCTGGTCTCACAAGGCTTCGCCTCCAGTGACCTGCTTGATGAAGAACAGGAATTAATGCGCCAGTATTACGCCGGAACGCTGTCCATTGACGAGTACATGCGTAAAACCCTCTCCCCCTTAGCCGGGATGGCAACGATGACGGTGGAAGGATGGGTTCGGCGCTTTATTCACCGCGATATTATGCCGCGCGTCTTTCCTGAAGCGCGGGCGCGTCTCGACTGGCATCAGGCGCGCGGAGACAGAATTATCGTCATTTCCGCCAGCGGCGAGCATCTGGTGAATCCGATTGCCCGCCAGCTTGGTGCCTGTGGCGCGCTGGCTATCGGCGTGGAAGTGGTGGATGAGCGCTACAGCGGCAATACCTATGGCACCATGACGTTTCAGCAGGGCAAAGTGAAACGGGTGGAAGAATGGAAGGCTGAGCGCCCTGCGGAACAGTACGCACATACCTGGGCCTACAGTGACTCCATGAATGACCTGCCCATGCTGGCGCAGGCCGATTATGCACACGTGATAAACCCGGCCGAGCCGCTGCGCCAGGAAGCCGAAAAACGCGGCTGGCAGGTCTGCCACTGGGTCCGCTAATTTAACCGCGGGACGCGCTGGCGTCCTGCTTCAGACCTACCTTCAGTAATTTACCTTCGGCTTCATCTGTTAAGACATAAAGATAGCCATCTGGCCCCTGGCGGACATCGCGGATGCGTTCATTTCGCCCGTCCAGTAAGCGTTGCTCTTCCACCACTTTCTCGCCGTTAATGTGCAACCGAATCAGGTTCTTCTCTTTCAGCGCCCCGATAAACAGGGAGTTTTTCCACTGCGGGAAACGCGCGCTGTTATAAAAGGCCATACCACTGATCGCCGGTGAGACTTTCCAGTAAAACGCGGGCTGTTCCGTGCCCTCAACGTGCGTGCCTTTAGATTCCGGGACCTTACTGCCGTTGTAATCAATACCGTAGGTGGCCAGCGGCCAGCCATAGTTTTTGCCCTTCTGGATGATATTCACCTCATCTCCACCGCGCGGACCGTGTTCACTTTCCCACATCGTCTGCGTCCAGGGATTCAGCGCCAGCCCTTGCGGATTGCGCAGGCCATAGGCCCAGATTTCTGGCCGCGCGCCCTGCCTGTCAACGAAAGGATTATCTTTTGGCACGCTGCCGTCCGCGTTCAGGCGCAGCAGTTTGCCCTGAAGTTTATCGAGGTCCTGTGCGGCGCTGCTGACAAAGTTGTCGCCAAAGGCAATCCATAAAAAGCCCTGACGATCAAAGGCCAGCCGGGTCCCGATGTTGTTACCGCTTGAGAGGCGCGGCGTTTGCTGAATTACCGCATGAAAATCGGTTAACTGGCGATTGTCGTTACTGAGTTTGCCGTAGCCCACCACGGCGCCGGCCTTGCCGTTGCTGTCCGCTTCGGTATAGCTGAGCCAGACGCGGCGGCTCTGCGCAAAATCGGGTGCCAGCACCACGTCCAGCAGTCCGCTCTGACGCTGCGCCCAGACCTTCGGCACGCCCTGAATCGGTTCGGACAAGCCGCTGTCTGGCCGCCAGCTGCGCAGTTGACCGGATCGTTCGGTGATCAGTAGGGTTTGATTATCCGGCAAAAACGCCACTGACCAGGGATGATCCAGCTTATCCTGGAGCACCTCAACCTTGAGTTCATCAGCCCACAGCGGGCTGGAAAAGAGTAGCGCGCCACTGAATAACAACGGGATCGAAACACGGGACATAACCTTCTCCTCACAGGGTGCAGTGTTGTTAAGCGTAGTCAGCGGGTCGGGGATGCTGTTGAGGATTTACAAAAGATTAAACAAGGTGTTGGCAGCAGGATGCGCAATGGCAGGCGCGGGAGAAGCCGACCGAAAAGGTATCGTGAAGAGAAGAGACCGCCCGCAGTAAGATAGCGGGCGGAAGCGGTTATTCGAAACAGGTGTCCGGGTTTTCCGCCAGTGAGATAAACTCTTTACCGCCTGGCGTCAGAGCCAGAATCGTGCCGCTTTCAATATCGTACACCCAGCCGTGCAGCCGCAGTTTACCCTGACGTAACCCGACCGATACCGACGGGTGAGTTTTCATGTTGTTTAGCTGGGCAATCACGTTTTCCTGCACCATTTCGTTGAGTTTTTTCTCAGGCGAATCGTATTCACGCTGCTCAACCACCGCTTTTGCCGCATCGGCATAACGCAGCCAGTGCTCAACGGCTGGCATCGAATCCATACAGGCACAGGAGGCGATGGCGTTCATTGCGCCACAGTTGGAGTGACCACAGATGATGATGTCAGAAACGCCCAGCGCCATGACCGCGTACTCAATGGTCGCTGACACACCGCCCGGCTCCGGGCCAAAAGAGGGCACAATGTTGCCCGCATTGCGGATAACGAACAGCTGCCCAGGTTCCTGCTGCGTCACCAGTTCCGGCACCAGACGGCTGTCTGAGCAAGAGATAAACAGCGCTTTTGGATTCTGGTTTGATGCCAGACTTTTAAAAAGCGCTTTTCTTTCGGGAAAGACTGTCTGCTGAAAACTCAGAAACCCGTTGATGATCTCTTTCATTATTTCGCTCTCACATTATCCACGTCATGATCTGAAGAAACGGTGCCTTCAGTACTTGTTAAGCGATTCATTATTAATGAAAACAAGCAAATATCAACCGAGAATCTGGGCAAAAGCCCGCCAGTAAAGTCAGGATTGTTAAATATTTATTCCCTCCAGTTATTAGGTGTTTATTGGAATTTCTTTTACAGAACGGTGAGTTAGTGCTTTTCCCCCGCCCGCCTGCTCTGCCGTTTCGTCAACGGCAACCGCGCCTGACCTTTACCGGTTTTTGCGTTACTTTACGCTTAACCAATCCCTTACAGATAACGCTACAATTTTCATCACAACACAGGTAAAATCGCGCGCCATTGCTGTGCTGAACCGGAAACCACCTTATGTCCACTACGAATACACTGCCGCCGCGCGTAGGATTTGTCTCGCTTGGCTGCCCAAATGTCAACAATCCAAATCAATGAGCATTGAATATATCAGTTCCATCCAAATTTCTTAGCTATTATCATTGATGTTCAAACTATTCAGATGTAAAACTAAAACGATAATATTTTCACCATAAATCACTAAAATATTAAACTCCGAACCTCACCTAAAAAATCAGTTATCGATAAATCTTAACCTAGTATATTCGCAACTGATCTTTATTAAAGCCAATGAATAATTAAATAGCATTTAACATGGAGTATAAGATGGGTATAGACACAGGTGCTAAAGCTAGATTAGGAATCTTAAAAAGAGACAGTGAGCAGCAAATAGTTTCACCATTTAAAAGTCATGGCTGGGAAGTCACACTTGCATCTGAATTAGATGGTGAAAGCAGCTTGATTTATCACGCTAGCAAAGAAAACATTAAGAAAAGAATTGGAGTGTTATATTCAGAATCTAGCTCAAAACAAACCTACGCCATGCTCGACTCTCATGCTGACATTATACTGATTAATGGGAGTGCTGAGAATCATGACAAATGGGATGGCGGAATACAAACTGAGGTTATTTCCATTAAAGAGTCCTTGAGCTTACTCATCCGCTGGAATAGAGAAATAACCCCACCTAAAAAAACTAAGCCTGTAGATGCTAAGAAACCAATAAGAAGAGTTACAACTGAGCGTCCATTAGAAAGAATTTGGTACATACTTAATCAATACGCAAGCATAGAGCTTGCTAAGAAACTTATTCAGCGTAGACATGATATGCTTGGAAAAGATATTAGCAGTGAGATACTTACATCTAAAGCGATAGGTTTATCATACACAATTAAGAATGCTTCAGACTATTTTAAAGCAGCCCCGCATGAAAGTTATAATAAACGCGTAATCAGTTTATATTACGGCACATTATCATTGGCATTTGCTGAAATGCTTGCCTCACCCGGTGGTGCATCAGGTTTGGATGAAGTAGAAGGCATGACAAAGCAAGGACACGGGCTTTATACAGTTCCATCAGAAAAAGGAACTTTCAACACATTTAATGTTGGAGTCCTCGCTACTGGCTTCTTCCCAAGATGGATGGATTTCTTGAATGTAGACATTTCTGAATATCCCAAAAGGAAACCTAAATCAGCAAGTGACTTAGATACGATCCCCTTCCAGTTTTATGCCACCATTGAGAATCTTATATCATCTATTCCCGATTTAGGCGATATGTTATCAGATGTATTCAATATTTCACCTTCATGGTTCACTGTTGCATTTGATATGTCAGGTAACCCTAGAAGTTCAAGGCATGAAAAGTCACCATCCAGCTATATCAATCTCTATGATCATTCTGGTATTTTTGATTTCAAAAGAATCTCCAGCACTTCTTGGCCTATTACTGAAGTTAATAAAGTCGATGATAAAGACCCTTTTGATGAGAAAAACATCAGTAAATATAGAGCTAGAGTAGATCATGAAGGATATGACTATTGGCACGAAGTGTTGCCGATACGAAACAGTTCATTTACTAATAGTCAGTTCATGGTGGTGCCAGTGTTAGGTGGCAATACAGAATATCGTGCTAATGCGTTAGCAATATTGTATGCATTGTCAATCATGGTCAGGTATATGCCAAGTCTTTGGAGAAGGGTGGAGGGAGGCGATCAAGACCAATATTTCACAACTGTTCAGTTCATGCTTGATATTTTTGAACGAAATCTTCCACATGAATTTCTTGAGTCGATTTCTGATGAGAGAATTGTTACAGGACTTCCAGGTGGATTGTTTTAGATTTTAACAATTTGATTAACCACCACCAATCAAGATTATCAGTACTTTCCACACATCAGCAAGTGGGATTGTGGGAAGTACAACCCCAAACAAAGCCAGTACTGGAATCGCTACATAGTTCCACGCAACGATGAACGTTAGCACATAGCCCAAAGCCTGACGCCACGTAAACCCCTTGCGTGTTTCCTCAAGTGTGATCTCATTCTGTTGTTCAGAATTCTTTGCCTCTAACTCTTCTTTGCTTTCCTGCTTCTTAGTGAAGTACCCCACTGCGGTCTTTACTAACTCTAAAATTGTACCTAATACGAACATTTAGACTAATTCCTTTAATTGAATGACGAATAGCTGAACCCATACGCCCTTTATAAATACTTTTCTCTTACGTAAGACCCTACAAGGCCATTCTTCATCGTGCCGTGTCCAAGTACTGAATTGTCCCGGTTTTAAATCCTTTGGTTCTGTACCATCCATGTATGCGATATTCATACACATTCCCGCATTAGGGTTAACTTTATATTCTCCAGTATGAAACTCTGGAGCCATTTCACTTGAATGATACACAAAGCTATTCATTAATGGTTCAACACCTGCAAGTGCCAAGTCTTGATTCTGTTCTTGTGTATAGTGTTGTTCTGTCATTATTCTGTCCTTCTTGTAAATTTAAAAGTACCGTTAACATCACTCAAAAGTAACTTCGCCCCATCTTCAGCATTCTTGAAAAAATCGTAAACAAGTTTTCTTCTCTTCTTTTCCTTAATGCCTATTACACGTTTTGAGTGCTGTTTCTTAGATTTCTTAGTTGTATCAATCAGGTATTTCTTACCCTTCTCTTCAACAACAATAAGTTTCTTACTTGATATGCCCTTATTTAAAGTACTTATATTTCCCTGTTTAGTTAAACGGGCTGATCCTGTCGGAATGATCTTTTCATATAGTTCATTTGAATCTGCAGGATTAAGTACTGATCTCAGGTATGCAGCCTGATCACCACGTACAATTATTTGATTGATTCGTTTGTCACCTGACTGTATGTAATTGAAGAACAACGCACGCTTAGTGAATGCCACCGGGCCGCCCTTAATTTCTTCATTTAGTTGATTTTGCATCTGGCGGGCAAGTTCTCTACATCTCTTAGTAATTTCACTCTGTACGTTAATGATGATCCTGCCGCCTTCATCGTTTATCCATCGTCCCGCATCATCCGGGCCGCTTCCCTGTCTCCAAGCCATTATGTTAACCATCCTTGTATTTCTTGTATTACGCCATATAGACGGCGGCGATCCTTCGCATTAGGTAATCTTGCTTTGTGCATCAACGCAAGGTTGATACATGCGGGATGTAAACCCACTGAAAGAATCAATGCCGCCTCGACAAGTAATGTCTCTTTCATGCTTTTGAAGGGCCATAAGATTGTACGGGTGTACTCAATCCCTTCTTCAATCTTCGAGTTAACTATCTTTGAGCTTGAGCTATAGTGACCTGCCCCCAGTATTAGATACAACCATCAGTTAGTAATGTCGGTTTGTTTACCTTCACATTTTCCATTCCGCCACCGTGCTGCAAACTCTGA
>NZ_VIVB01000016.1:0-127219 GCF_007828605.1 Pantoea sp. SJZ147 | reverse complement strand
GCGTCTGTTACGTCCGGTCATAATGTCACCTGTTTTTACTGTGAGGTGATGATATCACCTCTATTCAGGTGGCCAAATTCAGTGTGCCACTACAGACACAGGGGTATCATGTCAGCGATAGGATCTACCACATAGCCCTCTCCTACGGTATGTAGTGGCTTGATGTGATGTACGTGGATGAAGCCTTTACCGTGTTCACCATAGACTTTCTCGAAGTCGAAATTACAGCATTTGCAGGTAGTACCGTAATGGTCAATACAAGCCTGTCGTGCTCTTGGATCACGTTCGTAGGAGTTTACAGTTACCTGCTTCTTTGCACCTTCAGCATAATTCTCTGATGCTGGAATTTCATCGGGGAACGGATTTGGTAAGAAATCTGCATACCATACCGATCCTTCTTTCCTCAAATAACGCTTTTCAAGCTTAGGGGTAAAGCTTTTGATGACGGCAACATCTCGCTCTTCGTCATTTCTGCCCTGTTCCATATCGAATGTGAAGAGTTCATAGCCTTCGGCGATCAAATTGATGTGCTGAATAGCTTGACCATAACCCAAATTATTTTTGGTCTTGCCATCTATTTCTTTGGATTTCCATCGCTCACGGAGTATTACGGATCTCTCCTGTTCCTTCTGTACATCCCATGCACCGAAGATCACCATTTTCTTGTCGTGATTAACGAATGACCAACTCCAAGTCCAATTATTACAAGTACCGCCATGTGACTCAATAAATTGCTTTCTGTTCATTTCCATCTCCCTTTGAAAGTTCTTATTTGTACATACAAAGGCGGTAAATGATCCAGTACTTTGTGTGGTTAGTTGCCTGTCACTGGATTCCCATTTTCGGGTGACTCGTTAGCCTACTCACGAATTACTTTGTGTCAGTTGTTACTTTGTCAGTACTGTTTCTGTGAGTTCAACACGAACACACAAGGCAAAGCCGCGTAGTTACTCACGAAGACGGCAGGCCAAATCATTTTTTCAGTACTATCAAGTGATCGAGCAAAGCGAAAAAAGAACACGCCGCGATTGAGTCCAATTCATTGGGCGAATTAGCAAGTTTACCGATTTGTATTGATCATGAGGAGGAACGACGAATGATCAATAGTGAGCGTCAGCGAATCATTTGTTTTCATTATAATATGTTACCAGAATGATTTTCAGGCCATAAAACACACCAAAATTGATTATAAAACACACTAAAACACCCTTTTTTGGGTATTTTATAGCCATTTTTCCTACATCATGAAAATTATTATGGTAACAGAGGGGGGTATTCTGGTAACGCATCAGTTACCAGAATGGTTATCTGGTAACAATGATTGGAGGTACTGAAGCATGTCCTCTATCGCGGTTCCATCCTTCGCGAGTTCAATTAACTGGTGTTGCTGAAAGTCCAGCATATAGGTTTTTCCTTCCTCTTTATGCCTGATTAGCTTCACCCCCTGTTTATCAGCTTCAAGTAATGCAGCGGCAACAGCTACACAAACCTTCTTGTACTTGCGTACACTTTCATCCCCCATAATGGGTTCACCCGGATGTGTACCGCACCAGTTATCACACCAGTACTTGATCGATGCACGGCTGAACTCCTGAAGGCGACATAAGAGGAAAAAAATCTTTTCACCACTGTATGTGTTCCTGCTGCTAGGCATTGCTTTATCAATTGCGGTACGGATGATTCCCTTGGCCTCGTTGGTTAAATCATGCCTGTAGCTGGTAAACGTAGCGATGATGCTGCGTAGCTCGTCATTGCTGGTTACGACTTCTTTACCTGCCATGAATGCCCCCCTGATAAATACTGTTGATGATTATTGTTGTTAGTTTTCATCTAAATTTCCTTAGTCCTAAAGCCCCGGTATCGTGACATTTACCGGGGCTTTTTTAGTTATGTCCCCATTTTTGATGTGCGAACTGTATAAGTTGGTGATCACTGTCAGTAAGATAGGCATCGAACCACTTTGAATAGGTTTTACCATGTAGAATATTGATAATTGTGCAGCGACTTATACCAACCAGTTTTGATATAGCATTTTTCGAATAATCGCCTGTTTTAAAGTACTCAATTATTTTCATCCATTCTGGACAGGTTAAATGTTTACGGTACTCTGTAGGCTTATTTTTGTTTGCTCTGTTCTCTTTTTTAGTTACCCATCTTAGATTATCGGCATGGTTATTCAGTTCATCACGGTCTATATGATCAACCTGGTGTTCAGTACTGGGTTTCTGTCCGTGGAACGTTACACATACTATTTCATGAATGTGATATGCCTTACCTCGAATGTTAACCGCATAGTATCCACCACTTCGGATGGTAGCTATCAGTACATGACCTGTTTTAGCGTTGCGTACTTGACCTGATTGATTGACTTGATAACCCTCACAACCTTGAAGGGTGATATTTTCATAATTAATTTCCATATTGTAATTCCGTTTACTTGTACTGGCTTCCTGCCAGTTCTAATCATTCTCTAAGGTGGAATGATCAAGCCCCTTTTACCATTGCCAGAGCAATTAAGTACTGAATAGCTGCCGAAACATTCTTTGCTTTTCCATCCTGGATTAGCTTCTGTAAGAATCTCTCTTGTGATTCAGTGATTCTCAGACCAATGGCCCGATCCTTTTTTTCTTTCATGTTGATTCCTTTTTGTTAAACATTTCCATGAATTTTAAATGTGATAAAAACCCCGATATTCACCGGGGCTTAGTCATGGATTTTTTAAGTTGTCACGTTGAGCCAGTGACCGGCTTTATTACATTATACCGTAGCGTTACTTTTCGTTCCAAAAACTTGCTGTGAATTTTTTAGTATTGTGATTCGTATTAATGCCAGTACCGAAGAATGGCTTTGCTACCAAACTTAAAGGTTAATGTTAGTGAAACTGCGATTAAGATTATTGTGATCATATTATTTCCCCTTTCATTTATTTATCAATTAGTGGGGGATTTTGCTCAATTAAAACCGGTCACACATGACCGCCACAAGCTTGTACTTGCGTTTAATACTTCTGTTACTTAGAGATTACAGTATTTGCGAATTCAACAAACTCGTCAAAGCGACCTTTAACGTCTTGTTGAAGTTCACCATCTACATACGCCACCATACGATCAGCATTATCGGTAAAGTAGAAGCTATCATCTTCATGGTTATGTTGAATCGTGCCTTTATCAGTGAAGTATAATGTTTGTAGTACTGGTTTACTTTCAAATGATGATACCTGATTAGTATCATCATTCTCTAAACCTTTATGGATTGTATAGGTCAACTTTCCATTAACCCAGATCTCTTTATCTTGTTCTTCTTCATCAAAGTCATTTGAATAGAATTTGTGTGTTTCAATGATATTCATAATATTTACCTTATAGTATATCCGCTACAGTTAAGTGGTGAGTTGAGTAGGCTTTTAGTTTAATCAAGTCGTTTACTTGATGTTGAGTAGAATAAAGGCTGTCCTCTAAGACGTCAATTTGACTTAAATCCAAAATTACCCACAATTTGACAATTACAAGCCTAATTTGCTAATATCCGCGTCGAGTAAAATTTAGCCCTTATCGGGTGGTAAGCTGTAATAAGTAAACTTGACTTTCGTTATTTTAGTTGATAGGGATTTAGCAATTTGAATTGCTAATGATAGTCTTAACCTATTAATTTATTTTTTCACCTTTGTTCTCTCCTTTAATAGTGAAATATTCTAAAGCTTTGAATTATATGCATTTAGGTTAAAACGCTCTCTGTAACGCATTCTTGTCGATTCTATTCAAAAGCCACACAATCGCATTACCACGCATAAAAAGCCCCGTAAAATCGATTCTACGAGGCTAATAAACTTTAAATCGTGTTTTGAGTACTTCTAATTTGGTTTTTCAACCTTGTGTATTTCTATGAAGTCCTTTCGGCTGTAACCACTGACTTTGATCATATCCTGCACTTCCTGTGGCAAGTTACCACTTAATGAAACCGAGTATCGAACCTGCTGATATTCAATAATCACCTTCTGACCGCTACTGGTATTAGGCCAAAACTGTTTACCATCAATCACTGGATAACCCAGAGGGATTAATGCTGTTGTGATTACCTGATCAAGCAGTGTTCTGTACTGTCCTAACACATTATCTTTGATTTTGAAGGCTTCATTGAATGCGTCTGACTTAATCAAAAAATTTCAATCGGGACACCATCGATCATAAAATCTACATCGAACTTCCAATTAGGTTTCCTACCCTCACCAGTAAAGATAAAAGTAACATCATCATTGTATAGCTTAATTCGCATGGATATGCAGCCATCAATCTTGTCAACAACCACCTCTTCAATTAGTGAATCAAGTACTGGCCTGAGTTTATGTCTCGTTTCGTTAGAAGTATCACTAATAACTGACCACGAGATCATTGTATACAAATCTTCCATTGCAACGTTAATCCCACCTTTGTCTTCAAGTGAAATAATTCGTTGCTTTATCCTATCAATATTAGTTATTAACTTTTCACGCTCGGTTGATAGCTCTTTGAGACGTAATACCATAGTGTCAAGATTCACACCCTGTTCAAGAGCATAGGTAACATTTGAAATGGTCTTTTCTATACGTTCCAACTCACCTTGTTCATGTTCTAGTAAGTTCGAGTTTTCAGTATTATCAATCTGTGATTCCTTCTTGTCATTGATAAAACCAATAACTAAAGTAGCAATTACACAATATTCAATCAGTAATGCATTAACTGACCATCCATGACAGTTTTTCTGTAAGTGTCTCCCATTGAGACAAATGTATCTTGGTTTCCCTTTATTCATAAAGGAAGACATTGTACCGCCACATTTACCACATCTTAATAATGACAAACCTGATAACAACTTTATGTTAACCACATCATTTTTATCTTTGGATTGAAAATCATTTTTTCTCTTCAGTTCATGCAATCGTAGATATTCAGCCTCATTAATGCATAATGATGGGTAATAGTTATCTAACTTAAACGACTTACCATTGATGTTAAGTGTGCGTTCACCATACAGTGCCTTGTTCTTACGCATACGCATCAACATCTGGTAATCCCATTCCTTACCTTCATAACCATTTGGATACTTTGTATCAAGGTGTCGTTTTACCTTGTATGCCCCCTTTCCAGACAGATACAGATCTATAATCTCTCTAGCAATAGGCCAGTACTTTTCATGTTTGCGTACTGCTTCGTACTGAGATCCAGAATCATCAATCCACCACGGATGTTTACCAACGCTTTTGATATTGACGGGTAAACCTTCTCTATGTCTGTTTATTAAAACCAGAACATTTCCAGTGGTCCTATCTGACTTTGTTTTGCTTTCTTCGTTAGCACGGCTGAAAAGCAGAATTGATATCATCAACTCTGTGGGGTTCTTGTTTACTGATTCGAGCGTATACACCCGTTTGTCCATGCCAGTGACAAGAGTTAGACCTAAGTTCAACAATCTAATCAAAAGAGTTTGTGCTTCAGTTGCCGATTGCCTAGTAAGTCGATCAAGGTTCTCAACATATAACCAACTATCTCGTTCAATGGCTCCGGCTTCAACTGCATTGATGAAATCACCAAGTTTGCCTTCCTTTGCGTTCTTACCTTTAAAGGCAGATACACCCGGATCAATTATCTCAACAAGATCTAAATTATTCTCATTCGCAAATAGCTTAGCACTCACCATCTGTCGTTCGAGTGTAGTTCCTTTACTTTGTTTATCTGACGACCACCGAACATAGGAATAAAGTTGAGGCATATGTATAATCCCGGAATCTTTTTATGAGCAATGTACAATAAAATGTCTAAGATTGGATTTATATCACTCGGCTGCCCAAAAAACCTTGTCGACTCCGAGCGCATCCTGACGGAACTGCGCACCGAGGGCTATGAGGTGGTGCCACGCTATGACGATGCTGAAATCGTTATCGTCAACACCTGCGGATTTATCGACAGCGCCGTACAGGAATCTCTGGAAGCGATCGGTGAAGCCCTGAACGAAAACGGCAAGGTCATTGTGACCGGCTGTCTGGGCGCTAAAGTCGACCAGATTCGTGAGGTGCATCCAAAGGTGCTGGAGATCACCGGCCCACACAGCTATGAACAAGTGCTGTCGCATGTCCATCGCTACGTGCCAAAGCCGCAGCACAACCCGTTTCTGAGCCTGGTGCCGGAACAGGGCGTGAAGCTGACGCCGCGCCATTACGCCTACCTGAAAATTTCTGAAGGCTGTAATCATCGCTGCACCTTCTGCATCATCCCTTCAATGCGTGGCGATCTCGACAGCCGGGCCATTGGTGAAGTGCTGGATGAAGCGAAGCGCCTGGTTGAAGCCGGCGTCAAAGAACTGCTGGTGATTTCGCAGGATACCTCTGCCTATGGGGTGGATGTGAAACACCGTACGGGCTTCTGGAACGGTGCGCCGGTTAAGACCAGCATGGTGAGCCTGTGTGAGCAGTTAGCGAAACTCGGCGTTTGGGTTCGCCTGCACTATGTTTATCCTTATCCGCACGTTGATGACGTTATTCCACTGATGGCGGAAGGCAAAATTCTGCCGTATCTGGATATCCCGTTACAGCATGCCAGCCCGCGCATCCTGAAGCTGATGAAACGCCCTGGCGCGGTAGAACGTACGCTGGAGCGCATTAAGCGCTGGCGTGAAATCTGTCCTGAATTAACGCTGCGCTCAACCTTTATCGTCGGCTTCCCCGGTGAGACCGAAGAAGACTTCCAGATGCTGCTGGACTTTATTAAAGAAGCCCGTCTGGATCGCGTTGGTTGCTTCCAGTACAGCCCGGTTGAGGGCGCAACGGCTAACCAACTGCCCGATCCGGTCGATGAAGCCGTTAAGCAAGCACGTTATGACCGCTTTATGCAGTTGCAGCAGCAGATCTCTGCCGAACGCCTGCAGGAAAAAGTGGGACGTGAAATTATGGTCATCATTGATGAAGTGGATGAAGAAGGCGCGATTGGTCGTAGCATGGCAGATGCGCCTGAAATCGACGGCGCCGTCTACCTGAATGGTGAAAGCAATGTTAAGCCGGGCGACGTCCTGCGCGTGAAGGTTGAACACGCGGACGAATACGATTTGTGGGCCAGCCGCGCTTAACCGTACTTCTGCTGGTGCGCTTTCTTGCGCGCCAGATAGTCATCGTCTGCACGTAACCTGTCCCAGTACGCTTTGAAAATGGCCGCCGCAGCGGCCTTTTCTTCGTCCCTGCCTCGGGGCAGCTCCTTGCCATCCGCAGCGTATTTACGGCCGCCTTTGTGGTTGCTGTAGCGACGGGCGCGGGTATAACCCATCTGGATAAATTTGCGCGCCATGTCCATCCCCACAAAGTCATCCTGCTGGCGATAGGCTTCGAACAACGTCATGATTTCTTCTGCAGACGCTTTCGCCACCTCAACGGTGCGAAAACGCCAGTGCGGTAAGATTTCGTCTTTATAGGGCTGGACCATCAGCACGCCCTGCTCCCCGCGGCCGACCTGATAACGTTCAGGCTGTTTGCGAAAATCGATGGTGCTGAAGTCTTGTTCGTAATTAAAAGGTTTCATGTCTTGAGTTTAGGATCAAGTGCGTCACGTAGCCCGTCGCCAAGCAAATTAAACGCTAAAACAGTGAAAAAAATCGCCAGCGCCGGAAAAACCGCCACGTGAGGGGCAATCACCATATCGGCTCGCGCTTCGTTCAGCATCGCGCCCCATTCGGGTGTCGGCGGCTGCGCGCCCAGCCCCAAAAACGACAGGCTCGCTGCCGTGATAATCGAGGTGCCGATGCGCATGGTGAAATACACCACAATGGACGATACCGTGCCGGGTAACAGGTGGCGCAGAATAATCGTCCAGTCGGAGGCGCCAATGCTTCGTGCGGACTCGATATAGGTTTGATGTTTCAACACCAATGTATTGCCGCGCACCAGACGGGCAAAGGCCGGAATGCTGAAGATTGCCACGGCGATAATCACATTGCTGATACCGGTGCCCATAATGGCCACCACAGCAATGGCGAGCAGAATACCGGGGAAGGCAAACAGCACATCGCATACGCGCATGGTTATCCTGTCCCACCAGCCTTCGTAGTAGCCCGCCAGCAGGCCCGCCAGGGTGCCAATAAACGCGCCTATCGCCACGGAAACAAAACCGGCAATCAGCGAGATTCGGGTGCCCACCAACACACGACTAAAGATATCGCGCCCCAGTGAATCCACCCCAAACCAGTGCATAAGAGAAGGGCCGTCGTTCAGGCGGTCATAGTCAAAGTAGTTTTCTGCGTCGAACGGCGCAATAGCCGGAGCCGTAAAGGCCAACACAATCAGCACCAGCACGAAGACGCCAGCCAGCAATGCCACGGGCTGATGGCGAAAACGCCGCCAGAATTCCCGCCACGGTGTTCTTACCCGGTTGCCGTTTAACAGCGGCATCGTTTTAAGTGCCGCTTCCCGTCGCCAGTTTTTCATCAGGTGTCCTTAAAGCGAATCGCCGGGTTAATGACGGCATATAACATATCGACAAACAGGTTAATCAGGATAAACTCCAGCGAAAACAGCAGTACCTCCGCCTGAATAACGGGGTAATCGCGCATCTGCACCGAATCCACCAGCAGACGACCCAGCCCCGGCCAGTTGAATACCACCTCGACCACAATCGAGCCGCCAAGCAGGAAACCAAACTGCAGGCCCATCATGGTGACAACCGGAATCATGGCATTACGTAACCCGTGTTTAATCACCACACGCGACTCACGCACTCCTTTGGCTCGCGCGGTGCGCATGTAATCTTCCTGCATCACCTCAACAAACGAGGCGCGGGTAAAGCGCGCCATCACCGCGGCGACCGCGGCACCCAGGGTAACAGACGGCAAAATATAGTGCTGCCAGCTATCGGCACCCACCGTGGGCAACCAGCCCAACTGCACCGAAAACACCTGCATCAGCAACATGCCCAAGGCAAACGCCGGAAAGGAAATGCCTGACACGGCCAGCGTCATTCCCAGGCGATCCGGCCAGCGATTGCGCCATACCGCAGAAACAATACCAATCGCCATCCCCAGAATCACCGCCCATACCATGCTGACTAATGTCAGCCACAGGGTCGGCATAAAACGCGCGGCAATCTCCTCTGATACCGGCCGTCTTGACACCAGCGACTGACCAAAATCCCCCTGCAGGGCATTCACGATAAAATGCCAGAACTGCAGCGGCAGCGGTTGATCCAGTCCCAGTTCCTGTCGCACCAGCGCCACAACCGTGGCATCCGCGTCCTGACCCGCAATCAGGCGCGCCGGATCGCCCGGCAGCAAGTGCACAAACATAAACACCAGCACCGCCACGATAAGCAGGGTGGGAATCAGGCCCAACAGTCGTTTAAGAAAATAGTTAAACATGTCACATCCTACACAGCAGCCAGCCGTCGTAGCTGACCTGCCCGGTATCGTCAGCGCAGCCTCAGTACGCACTGAAACAGCGGGCATCAAAAAACCCGCTCAGGTTCCAACTTTGGGCAGCGCCCAGCTGTCGACAACCTGAACGGGCGCGCCGGATTACTTCAGCTCGGCATCGTCAAAACTGAATGACGTATCCGGCATCACATAAAAGCCACTCAGGTTTTTGCTGTGGGCTGAAACCAGCTGCTCCACCACCAGTGGAATCCACGGATGATCGTTCCAGATAATATCCTGCGCATCTTTATAGCGTTCGGCTTTTTGCTTGCTGTCGGTGGTTTTCAGCGCATCCGCTAAATCTTTATCCACTTTAGGGTTGCTGTAGAAGGCCGTATTAAAGATCGCCGGTGGCCAGGCAGCCGTGGCAAACAGCGGCGTTAATGCCCAGTCAGCTTCTCCTGTGGAGGCTGACCAGCCGGTATAAAACATGCGTACACCGCTCTCTTTCTGACCTTTGCCTTCCACTTCCGCCGCACGCTGTCCCGCATCCATCGCCGTCACTTTCACCTTAACGCCCACCTGCGCCAGCTGCTGCTGAACAAACTGCAGGACTTTCTGTGCCGTACTGTGATTGTGAGATGACCAGAGCGTGGTGTCGAACCCGTTCGGATAGCCCGCTTCTTTCAGCAACGCTTTCGCTTTGGCCGGATCGTAAGGAATGGGTGGATAGGTTTGTGCGTACTCAATTGACGGCGGTACCACGCCGGTGGCCGGGGTGGCATAACCGGCAAACGCGACTTTGACTAATGCCTGACGGTTAATCGCGTATTCCAGCGCTTCACGCACCTTGGGGTTATCAAAAGGTTTTTGCGTCACATTCAGGCTGATATAACGCTGCATGATCGATGGCGTGGTGACAACATCAAGCTTGCTGTTTTTCTCCAGCAGTTTGGCCTGCTCATAAGGCACAGGAAAGGCAAAATTCGCCTCGCCCGTTTGCAACATGGCCGCACGGGTGTTGTTATCCACCACCGGACGCCAGGTGATGCTGTCGAGTTTTGGATAGCCCTTTTTCCAGTAGCCATCCCATTTTTTCACCTTAACAAAATCGGTCTGGTTCCAGGTCACAAGCTCAAACGGCCCGGTTCCCACCGGATGGAAACCAATGTCTTTGCCATATTTTTTCAGCGCTGCAGGCGAGATCATCACCGCAGCAGGGTGCGCCAGGTTGTTGATAAAGGCTGAAAAAGGCTGCTTGAGTGTGATTTTCACCGTCGTAGGATCGACAGCTTCAGTGCTGGCGATGTATTTGAACAGGTTATAGCGTTTTAGATGATTATCAGGATTGCTGGCGCGATCGAGGTTGGCTTTAACCGCCTCGGCATTAAAGTCGGTGCCGTCCTGAAACTTCACGCCTGAATGCAGCTTAATCGTGTAGGTCAGGCCGTCTTCGCTCACCTGGTAGCTGTCGGCCAGCACATTGATGCGCTTCATATCTTTATCGAAGCCGAACAGCCCCTGATAAAAGGATTTCGCTACCGCCTGTGACAAGGTGTCATTGGCATCGTAGGGATCAAGCGTGGTGAAATTAGAGGCAACGGCAATCACTGCATCCTGTGCTGCCCACGCGGGTAACGCCATTGCGCTGCTCAGTACGCTCGCAGCCAGTAACCCTTTACGCATCGTTATCTGCATTGTCTTCTCCTTGTAATCCCTGTCTGATTTGTCGCCGCAGCGACCGCTTAATTATTCAGCTCGCGCTCAGGGCGTGACGCGCCACAAAATGGCCGGGGGCCACTTCCCTGAGCGAAACCGTTTCGGGTTCATCGCCCAATGAACGAATTGGGCTGGGAATCTCATCGACTAATAAACTACGCTCGCGCTGTCGGTGCGCGGGATCGGCAATGGGCACCGCGGCCATAAGCTTTTGGGTATAGGGATGCTGCGGATGTTCAAACACCGCCTGACGCGGCCCCATCTCGACGATTTGTCCCAGATACATCACCGCCACACGGTGGCTGATGCGTTCAATGACCGCCATATCATGGGAAATAAACAGAAAGGCGATGCCAAACTCGCGCTGTAAATCGAGCATCAGGTTGATGATCTGCGCCTGAATGGAGACATCCAGCGCAGAAACCGATTCATCGGCAATCACGACTTTGGGGTTGAGCGCCAGCGCCCGTGCAATGCAAATACGTTGACGCTGACCGCCGGAAAATTCATGGGGATAGCGCCTTGCGTGCTCCGGTAATAATCCCACTTTCTCCAGCAGCCACGCGACGCGCTGTTCCGCCTCACGGCGCGGCATGACCTTGTGCACCAGTAACGGCTCCATAATCGAGAAGCCGACGGTCAGGCGCGGGTCCAGCGACGCATAGGGGTCCTGAAAAATAAACTGAATATCGCGCCGCAGATGCGCCAGCGCGGGGCCTGACAGATCGTTGATACGCTGACCGTTAAAGGTGATGCTGCCGCCCTGGCTGGCAACCAGCTTCAACAGGGAGCGTCCGGTGGTGGATTTACCGCATCCGGATTCCCCTACCAGCGCCAGGGTTTCGCCCGCATAGAGGTCAAAACTGATATTTTCGACCGCGTGTACCCGCCTTGTCACCCGATTCAATAAACCTGAGCGGATATCGAAACGGGTGACCAAATTACGCACCTGTAAAATCGGTGGCTGGTCATGGCGTACGGTATTTTGCGGCTCGTCCGGCTTTTCATCACTGTCAATCAGGGGAAACTTCGCAGGGAGCGGCTGGCCCCGCATCGCCCCCAGCGCCGGGACAGCGGCAAGTAAAGCACGGGTATAAGGCTGCTGCGGTGCGCTGAACAGCTGCACCGTCTCGGCATTCTCGACCACTTCTCCGCGATACATCACCTGCACGCGGTCAGCCATTTCAGCCACCACGCCCATATCATGGGTGATAAAAATCACCCCCATCTGCATCTCTTTTTGCAGTTCACGAATCAGCTGCAGAATCTGCGCCTGAATCGTCACGTCAAGCGCCGTGGTCGGTTCATCAGCAATCAACAGCGCAGGTTTGCACGACAGCGCCATGGCAATCATCACACGCTGACGCATACCGCCTGAGAGCTGGTGAGGAAAACGCCCCAGAATGTTTTGCGCGTCGGGGATGCGCACCCGATCAAGCATGCGCCGCGCTTCTGCCAGCGCCCCGGCGTGGGTTTGGCCTTGATGTAAACGAATAGATTCGGCGATCTGTTCACCCACCGAGAACACCGGATTCAGCGAGGTCATGGGTTCCTGAAAGATCATCGCCATATCGGCCCCGCGCACCTGGCGCATCTGGCCGCGCGGCAGACGCATCAGATCCCGTACCTCGCCGTTGCGGCGGCGCAGCATAATCTCGCCACTCACCTCACCGCCGGCCTGCTCAATCAGGCGCATCAACGCCAGCGAGGTCACGGACTTGCCCGAGCCGGACTCTCCCACCAGAGCCAGTGTCTTTCCCCGGTAAACGTCGAGTGAAAGGTGGCGCACCGCCTCCGTCACGATGCCATCGTTCTGAAAACGCACGTTGAGATCGCGTACGGCCAGTACCTGATCGTCAGTTAACAGTGTTGCGCCGGGCGGCGTGTTCTGGACGGTCTCGCGGTCAGCTTTCACGGTAAATTGCCACCTCTGCGGCCTCATCTGCGCGGGCGCAAGCCCGGTACATGCCTTCACTGTTGAAGGGCAGCGCCACGTTGCCATCACGATCGATCGCAATCAACCCACCGCTGCCGCCTAACTCCAGCACGCTGTCGTGAATAACATTCACGCTGGCCTGTTGTAACGAGCGCCCGCCATAACGCATTTGTGCCGCCACATCGTAGGCGGCCAGCGTGCGAATAAACACTTCACCGGTGCCGGTACAGGATACGGCCACGCTGTCGTTGCTGGCATAACAGCCTGCACCGGGTAACGGCGAGTCGCCAATCCGGCCCACGTGTTTATTGGTCATACCGCCGGTTGAGGTGGCGGCGGCAAGGTTACCCTCATTGTCGAGGGCGACGGCCCCCACCGTGCCGAACTTACGATCCGGATCAAGCGGATCAACACTTTGCGCCGCGCCATCATGATCCAGCAGCGCGGTGTCGCTGCCGAGCGCGCGCTGCAGCTGCTCCCAGCGTTCGGGCGTAGAAAAGAAATCAGGTTCAACCTGTTCAAGGCCTTGCGCGCGGGCAAAATCTTCAGCGCCCATCCCCGTTAACAGGACATGAGGGCTGTTATCTAACAGCGCACGCGCCGCCAGTATTGGATTACGAATACGGGAAACGCCTGCGACGGCTCCGGCCTGTAACGTCCTGCCATCCATGATGCTGGCATCCAGCTCATGCGTCCCCTGCTGCGTAAACACCGCACCTTTACCGGCGTTGAATAATGGGCACTCTTCAAGCCGACGTACCGCCTCCGTCACCGTATCCAGCGCAGATGCGCCTTGAGCCAGCATGTTCTGCCCATGCGTTACAATCTCGTAAAGCGCCTGACGGTATGCCTGCTCTTTTTCTGCGCTCATCGCCGCACGGGTTATTGCCCCCGCACCACCATGAATGGCGATCGCTGCTTTAGCCATAGCGTTACCCTGTGGTTGCATCAGAAGGAAAAACACTGATTTTGAATGGTTTTAAGTCAATTTAGACCATTTTTGAATATAGAAAGCCCGCTAAAGGTTGTAAAGCGGAAACTGACATTGCGCTAATAACCTTTCGTTGTGGCTTATGCCGATGTGACTCTGAAAGGAAAAGTCACCATAATAGACAGCCATTGCAACAGACAGGCTAAGAATAGAATGGAAAGCTTTACTGCCGGACTGATTTCCCTTGAGGACGCGCAACATAAGATGCTGGCGCAGCTGACGCCCATCACAGAGTCGCTTGAGCTGACCCTGCCAGAAGCCGCCGGGCGCATCACAGCCTGCGCCATCACCTCACCGATAGACGTACCGCCCTTTAACAACGCCGCTATGGACGGTTACGCCGTCAGGCTGGCGGAGGTTGCCAGCGGACAGCCTCTGCGGGTGGCCGGTAAGGCTTTTGCCGGCGCGCCGTTTAGCGGAGAGTGGCCAGCGGGAAGCGTCATCAGAATTATGACGGGCGCGCCTGTTCCTGCCGGTTGTGACGCGGTCGTCATGCAGGAGGAAACCCGCCTGCAGGACAATAATATTGTCATCACCGCGCCAGTCAACGCCGGACAAAATATTCGACTGACGGGTGATGATATTCGTGCCGGTCATCAGGTTCTGGCGGCAGGCGTGCGCCTGGGCGCGGCCGAACTGCCCCTGCTGGCTTCGCTGGGCATCGCCACGGTAAAGGTTTTGCGTAAACTGCGCGTCGCTATTTTTTCAACTGGGGACGAGCTGCAACCTGTGGGCCAGCCCTTAGCGGCCGGGCAGATCTACGACACCAACCGCTTTGCGATTTCGCTGATGTTGCACAAGCTGGGATGCGAGGTCATCGATCTCGGCATTATTAAAGACGATCCCACTGCACTGCGTAGCGCCTTTACTGAAGCCGATCGCCAGGCTGATGTGGTCATCAGCACCGGCGGCGTCTCGGTGGGTGAAGCCGACTTTACCAAATCGATGCTGGAAGAGCTGGGGGTGATTAGCTTCTGGAAGCTGGCGATGAAACCCGGTAAACCTTTTGCTTTTGGTCGCCTGGCGAACAGTTGGTTCTGCGGCCTTCCCGGCAATCCGGTATCTGCCGTCGTGACCTTTTATCAACTGGTGCAACCGCTGCTGGCCACCCTGACGGGGCAAACCGCCTCCGCTCTGCCCGCTCGCCTGCGCGTACGTACGGCAACCGCGTTGAAAAAATCGCCCGGTCGACTGGATTTTCAGCGCGGCGTTCTGCGTCAGAATAGCCAGGGCGAGCCAGAGGTGATCAGCACCGGTGCGCAGGGCTCCCACGTTTACAGTTCTTTTTCTCAGGCCAATTGCTTTATTGTACTGGAACGCGAGCGCGGCCCGGTTGCAGCAGGTGAATGGGTGGACGTCGAACCCTTTAACCCGCTGCTGGAGGGATAATGTTGCCCGAACTGAGCCACGACGAGATGCTGCGCTACAACCGACAGATTGTGTTGCGTGGTTTTGACTTTGACGGTCAGGAAGCCTTAAAGGCCAGCCACGTGCTGGTCGTGGGGCTGGGCGGTTTAGGCTGTGCAGCCTCGCCCTATCTGGCAGCGGCGGGCGTGGGGAATCTTTCGCTACTGGACTTTGATACGGTATCACTCTCTAATTTGCAGCGACAGATTTTGCATCATGATGCGGATATTGGTCGCAACAAGGTGGAATCGGCCCGTGAAAGCCTGGCGGCCATTAATCCTCACTGTCAGCTGCATCCGGTGCACGGCCAACTGGACGATGAGGCACTCAAGGCGCTTATCGCCCAGCAGCAGGTGGTCGTGGACTGTACGGACAATGTGGTGGTGCGCGAGCAAATCAACCGGTTGTGTTATCAGTTGAAAGTGCCGCTGGTATCGGGTGCGGCAATCCGTATGGAAGGTCAGCTCAGCGTGTTTGACTGGCAACCCGGTGCGCCCTGTTACCGCTGCATCAGCCGTTTGTTTGGATCTCAGGTGCTGAGCTGTGTGGAAGCGGGCGTCATGGCGCCGCTGGTGGGCGTGGTGGGTGCAATGCAGGCGATGGAAACCCTCAAGCTGCTGACGCACTTCGGCTCCCCTGCTCGCTCACGTTTGCTGATGTACGATGCGCTGAGCGCTGAGTTTCGCACCATGAAGGTATCGCAGGACCCCGAGTGTGAAGTGTGCGGCCATCATGATTGAGCCGTTAATTGATAGGGTTCATGCGTAAAGCGGAGGGGGCTGCAGGTCAGTAAAAAAAGGATGTTAAGCCGGGTCGTCGCAGGCAATCTAACCTGACGCACAGACCCAAACGATAACGGGGTAGCTATCGCTACCCCGTTATGTTTATACGATGCCCTGACTGCGCAGGTAATCTTCGTAATTACCGGTGAAGTCCACAATACGATCGGCTTTCATCTCTATCACGCGCGTCGCCAGTGAACTCACGAACTCACGGTCGTGAGAAACGAAAATCAACGTTCCTTCATACATTTCCAGCGCCATATTTAATGACTCAATGGATTCCATATCAAGGTGGTTGGTTGGTTCGTCCATAATCAGGATATTGGGCTTTTCCATCATCAGCTTGCCAAACAGCATGCGCCCTTTCTCACCCCCGGACAGCACTTTGGCGGGCTTTTTAATATCGTCCTGTGAAAACAACAGACGGCCAAGGATGCCACGTACGGCCTGCTCATCATCGCCCTGCTGTTTCCACTGGCTCATCCAGTCAAATACCGTCAGGTCGTCGGCAAAATCGTCTGCGTGATCCTGGGCGTAATAACCAATCTTGGCATTTTCAGACCATTTAACGCTGCCGCTTTCCGGCGTCAGTTCGCCGACCAGGGTTTTTAACAGGGTGGATTTACCAATACCGTTAGCCCCTAATATCGCCAGTTTTTCACCGACTTCCAGCAGCAGATTTAAATTTTTAAACAGTGGACCATTATCAAACCCTTTGGTGATCGCTTCGACTTCCAGCGCATTACGGAACAGTTTCTTGTCCTGCTCAAATCGAATAAAGGGGTTCTGACGACTGGAGGCTTTGACCTCTTCCAGTTTTATTTTGTCCATCTGTTTGGCACGTGATGTCGCCTGGCGCGATTTAGAGGCGTTAGCACTAAAACGGCTGACAAAGGATTGCAGATCGGCAATTTGTGCTTTTTTCTTGGCATTGTCCGATAACAGTCGCTCACGCGCCTGAGTGGCAGCGGTCATATATTCATCATAATTACCGGAATAAACACGCAGCTCACCGTAGTCCAAATCGGCCATGTGAGTACAGACCATATTGAGGAAGTGACGGTCATGCGAAATGATAATCATGGTGCTGTCGCGTTCGTTTAACACCTGCTCCAGCCAACGAATAGTATCGATATCCAGGTTGTTGGTCGGTTCGTCCAGCAGCAAAATATCAGGATTAGAGAACAATGCCTGTGCCAGAAGAACACGTAATTTAAAGCCCGGTGCAATTTCGCTCATCGGGCCATAATGCTGCTCTACCGGAATACCCACACCAAGTAATAACTCACCCGCACGCGGTTCAGCACTGTAACCATCCATTTCACCATACAGGACTTCAAGGTCAGCGACTTTGTAGCCTTCCTCTTCCGTCATTTCGGGTAACGAATAAATACGGTCACGTTCCTGCTTCACTTCCCATAATTCATGGTGCCCCATGATTACCGTATCCAGCACGCTATATTCTTCGAAGGCAAACTGATCCTGGCGTAATTTACCGATACGTTCATTGGGATCGTAAGAGACATTGCCGCCCGATGGCACCAAATCGCCACCCAAAATCTTCATGAAGGTGGATTTTCCGCTGCCGTTCGCACCGATTAAACCGTAACGATTACCGCCGCCAAATTTTACGGAGATATTTTCGAACAGTGGCTTGCTGCCAAACTGCATGGTG
The DNA here is from genome assembly GCF_007828605.1 of Pantoea sp. SJZ147. Taxonomy (NCBI): domain Bacteria; kingdom Pseudomonadati; phylum Pseudomonadota; class Gammaproteobacteria; order Enterobacterales; family Erwiniaceae; genus Pantoea; species Pantoea sp. SJZ147. The sequence continues at coordinate 109,346 of NZ_VIVB01000016.1, read as the reverse complement.
ATATTGCTGCTAACTAACACGGCATTGACCTTAGTGAAGAGAGTGGATGGAAAAACGGCGGCTATTATGCCAGATGTGACGTAGCGCACGCCAGCCTCCGGCAAGGATTGCCTGAATGCCCCTTGAAAACGCGACGCTTTTAATTATTGCCCCTGCCGATTTTCGCCTGCTCAGCACCGCGCAAACGCAAGCCGCGGTGGCATTCGCTAACGGCACGGCTTCTGCCTGACCCAACAGGCGATTAATTAACAGGCCGATGCCAGAAATAGTCAGAGAGTACAAAGGGGTTTTTTAAATAAAAAAAGCCGGAGACATAAATGTCTCCGGCTACCGCTTACAAGGATTGTGTCGATTAATCGATCAGGAAACTGTCCAGGCTTTTACCTTCATCCAGCGCTTTTTTAATTGCTGCTGGGGTACGGCCCTGGCCGGTCCATGATTTCTTCTCACCGTTTTCATCGGTATAAGAATATTTAGCCGGACGTGGCGCACGCTTAGTGCGTTTTTTACCCTGCTCCAGGGCACCTAATAATTCATTAGGATCGATGCCGTCAGCCAGCAGCATTTCGCGATATTTAGATAACTTCTCTTCTTTTTCACGATTCTGTTGTTCTTCAGCATGGGCTTCTTCACGGCGTTCAGTTACAACGACCGTCAATTTCTCAAGAATTTCTTCCAGATCGCTCAGTGGCAGTTCACGAGCCTGGGCACGTAATGTGCGAATGTTGTTTAGAACTTTAAATGCGTCACTCATCACAATATCCTTGATTAAGGGGGTTTAATTAAACTGTAGCGACAAGATTACCTAATTCAAATAAAAAAATAAATTAATTTATTACTACAGATAATTCCGATAGGTTTTTTAAATGCCCGTGAAGTATTCAGGATGCTTATGTGGAGAGATTATTAACCATGAATTAACACTAAATAGCGGCTATCCTCGCACAATGTAAACGATTTCATTGATTACGCTTACTGCATGAATCATGCCTCAGATTTTATAACGTTCTTGCCGGTTATTTTTATCATCCTCAACGAATTTGGATTAAATGCCTTGTCCGGCTGCCCGTTTTTCTTGCCGTCTTCAGAGTGAATTCCACTGAAATAGCCAGCGTATAACGGGGGATTTATCCCGTGGCTTGCGGATAACAGCGGGGTTAATTTTTCTAACTACGTTGATTATGCCGCCCTTCTCTGGCGTGTAGCTGACGTAAAAGCACGCGGACGCGTCAGAAAGAGGATAAAGGGCTGGCAGGCCTGGCACTCACACCCGCCGCGCATTTTTTTGCTGGGTAATGTTGGAAAGATAAATAGCAGAGGCTATTTCAGATGCGGGTTATCACGGGACTGCACAGGGAAGTTTGATGATTTTTATTTGACGGTATAACGCATAAATAATACATCTCGGGTATCAGTACGGCTTTTTTCCGGCCGTGTCCCGTTACAGGGCCACGGCCGGACCGGTTAATTCACCTGCGTTGCCGGACCAAATACGTCGTACTGCGGCAGTTGCACGTTCTGGTAGGTTTCCCAGCCACCGCCTAACGCTTTGTAGAGGGCGACAAGATCCAGTCCACTTTGCATGCGCGCCTGAGTAGCCTGTTCCTGCGCCTGCGCCAGTTGACGCTGGGCATCAAGTACCTCAAGGAAAGTCGATAATCCCTGGCGATAGCTGTCACTGGCGAGATCGAAGGTGCGTTGCAGCGCGCCAGTGGTTTCATCCAGTGCGGTGACGCGCTGCTGGTCGGCACGGTAACTGACCAGGGCATTTTCCACATCCTGCAGAGCCGTCAGCACCGTCTGACGATAGTTGAGTGCCGCGTTGGCCTGCTGAGCACGCGCCAGCTTCACGCTTGAAACCAATCTTCCACCCTGGAAAATGGGAATGGATAACGACGGCCCCACGCTGTAGAAATGGCTGCTCCAGTCATCAAGGTAGCTGACGTCAGTGTTACGGACACCCAACTGACCGGTCAGCGACAGACTGGGGAACAGCTGGGCGACAGAAACGCCAATCTCGGCGGTTTGAGCATGAAGTGTGGCTTCTGCCTGACGAATATCGGGACGACGTCGTGCCAGCGTAGAGGGAATGCCGACAGAGACAAACGCGGGTAATGTGGGCAGCGCTTTCGGCTCACTCAGTTCGGCATCCAGCGCACCCGGCGTTTTACCCAGCAGCACGGCCAGACCGTTCATCGCCTGGCGCGTTTGTGCCTGATACTGCGGCAACTGCGCCTGCAGGCTGCTTAACTGCGCCCGGGCATTTTCCACATTGGTCACCGGTGCCAGGCCGTTACGCTGCTGGCTTTCCGTCAACTGCCAGGTCTGATCGGCCACGGCAATCTGTTGTTGCAGCGTATTTACCGTTGCCTGCGCGCCGCGCAGCTGAAGCCATGCGCGCACCACTTCCGCTTCGAGCGACACCAGTGCGTCGTTGCGCTGCTCAATAGCCGCCTGCTGCTGGGCATTGGCTGACTCCACCTGGCGCCGCACTTTGCCCCACAGATCCAGTTCCCAACTGGCGTCGAAACTGCCCTGATACAAGGTGACCGGTTGCGTCAGACCGTTCAGCTGGCTGGCAACATTGCTGTCGAGCTGGTCGGCACCGTTCGCTTTCAGCAGCCCTTCCAGCCCCAGTTGCTGTCGTGTGACCTTGGCTGAACCGTTAAGGCTGGGAAATAATCCGCCCTGCGCCTGCGACAGTTGCTCACGCGCGCCGGCAATCCGTAATACCGTCTGTTGTAAGGACAGATTACCTTCGATAGCGCGTGCAATCAGGCTGTCGAGTTGCGGGTCCTTAAAGTTATGCCACCAGCGTGAATCCACCGCTGACGTTTGTGGCTTCGAATTTTCCTGCGAATCCAGGGCGTGATAGCTGCCCGGCATCTGGGGCTTAGGTGCCTGATAGTCCGGGCCGACGCTGCAGCCCGCCAGCGCTAACACCAGCATCAGGTTGAGCGGATTCAGGCGATGCGTACTCATAACTTTCATGTCAGTGTGCTCCTGCACTGCCTTCGCTTTTGACAGGCGACAGCAGCCAACAAAATGGAATCAAAATCAGGGCAACGATACTTAAGCCTGAAAAGACGTCGATATAAGCCAGAATGCGTGACTGGACAATCATCTCTTTATAGAGCTGACCGGTTGCCAACGTGACGGGATCGCCCACCGCAGAGGTGAAGTCGCGGATCGCCTGTGCCCAGTGCTGAACCGTAATATTGAACTGTTCATTCAGCGGCGTCATGTTGTGCACCATATGGGCCGAGCGCGCCTGCTCTCGCTCTGTAATCGCCGCCGTGGACAACGAGATGCCAATCGACCCCGCGACATTACGGAACATGGTAAACAGCGCCGAGGCGTCCGCATTTAACCGTTGGGGGATCGTAATAAAGGCAATGGTGGTCAGCGGCACAAACAGGAAACCCAGGCCAATGGATTGTGCACTGCGCATCAGCACCAGCGTGGTGAAGTCCACATTCGGCGTTAAGGATGCCGAATAGAAAAAGGCTAACGCCAGACAGCTAAAACCAAAGGCGATAATATAGCGGGTCTGCACCACCGGCATCAGTTTCAAGACCAGCGGAATGGTCAGGACAATCAACACCGCGCCAGGAGACAGCACCAGTCCCGACCAGGTGGCGGTATAGCCAAGATCCTGCTGTGCCAACTGCGGCAAGACCACCGAGCTGCCGTACAGTATCATCGCCATCCCGGCCATTAATAAGCCTGCGACCCAGAAATTGCGATCCTTCATCACCAGAATGTCGACCACGGGTTTGCGGGCATACATCAACCAGTAAATAGCCCCGACGATGCCAACAAGCGCCAGCACGGCAAACAAAACGATAAAGTGCGAGGCGAACCAGTCTTCGTCTTCACCGCGATCCAGCATGACCTGCAAACAGCCCAGGCCCAGCGTAATCAGGCTGATGCCGATATAGTCGATCTTGAGTTTACCCTTGGCCCATTTACGCTCCCACGGCGGATCTTCCAGCAAAGGTAAAATGGCCATGATGGTCAGCACGCCGACCGGGATATTGATAAAGAAAACCCAGCGCCAGCTGTAATTATCCGTAATCCAGCCGCCCAGCGTCGGGCCAATAACCGGTGCCACGATGATGGCGATAGAGGAAAGGCCGAAGGCTTTGCCCCGATCTTCCGGTTTGAAATAGTCGAGCAGCACCGACTGTTGTACAGGCTGAAGGCCACCGCCAAAAAAGCCCTGCAGGATGCGAAACAGAATGATCTGCCAGAGTTCAGTGGCGATACCACACAGGAATGAACAGATGGTAAACATCACGATGCAGATTAAAAAAAACTGTTTACGGCCAAACAGACGGCTGAAAAAGGCAGAGATGGGCAGCACGATACCGTTCGCCACCAGATACGACGTCAACACCCAGGTCGATTCATCGTAACTGGAGGAGAGTGAACCCGCGATATGCGGCAGGGCCACGTTTACGATGGTGGTATCGAGAATTTCCATAAATACCGCCAGCGTGACCGTAATGGCCACTAGCCAGGGATTACTGGCGGGTTTCCAGCTCTGCGATTCGCTCATTCCACGGTTACCTTCGGTTCAACCGATAATCCCAGTGGCAGCGGCCGGTTTGGATCAAGTCCTTTATCAATCACGATTTTTACCGGTACGCGCTGGACAATTTTCACGTAGTTCCCGGTGGCATTCTCAGACGGGAAGGTTGAGAAACGCGATCCTGTGCCCATCTGAACGCTGTCGACGTGGCCTTCCAGCTTCATATCCGGCCAGGCATCAACGCTGATCGTCACTTTGTCACCCGGATTCATCCGCTCCAACTGCGACTCTTTAAAGTTGGCGGTAATCCAGATATCCGGAGAAACCAGCGAGAACAAGGCGCTGCCTGCCTGCACCAGGGTGCCCATCTGCACGTTGCGCTTCGTCACAAAGCCATCGTAAGGCGCACGAACCTGTGTATAAGAGAGGTTTAGCTCCGCCACGTTGAGCTGGGCTTTTGCCTGCTCAACCTGTTCCTGACGTGCTTCAACATTGGTTTCCTGCTGGCGGATTTGCAGCGCAACCTGCGAGGCAACTTCCACCTGCGCTTTGGCACTTTGCAACTGGGCCTGCGCAGAACGCAACTGAGCAGAAGCAGCGTCAATATTGCGTTGGCTGGTAGCGCGAGGATCAACGCCACGCTGACGACGGTAGTCAGCCTGCGCATTCAGGTAATTTGCTTCGGCTTTCGCCTGGTCTGCCAGAGCCTGATCGCGCTGGGCCGGATACTGAACACGTGAGAGCGCGAGCTGCGCCTGGGCCTGGTGCAGTTGTGCCATTGCCAGACCAAGTTGAGCTTTAGCCTGGGCGCGCTGGGCTTCGTTGTCGCTGGGGTCGATTTCTACCAGTAAATCGCCCTTCTTCACCCGTTGGTTATCTTTCACCAGTAACTTGACGACATAGCCAGACGCTTTAGCGGCGATAGTTACCGCATTGCCTTCAGTGAAAGCATCGTCAGTGGTTTCTTCGTTACGGGTGGTAAACCAAAAGAAAAAGGCCACGATCACCATCACCACCACGATAACGGCCAAAATAATTAACGGTTTTTTACCGGGGCGTTTACGCGGTTTTTCATCGTTATTACTCGGGTTATCGTGGGACTGGCTGTTGTTATCCGGCGCGTGTTCTGCGTCTTCCTGATGTGAATCGCGGTTGTTGTTCTCGCTCATAGTTTCCGTCGCTGGCTAAGGCCCTCTATCCTGGGCGTAGAAAGTCCACTAAACATTAGATCGAAAACTGACAAAATCCAGTACAACTTTACGTAACTTGAGAAAGGCAGCACATCCTGCACCGTGGCAGGATGTGTCTGGATCAGGCGACGAGTTTTAGCAACAGCCAGCCGGTGAGCATGGACCAGGCGAGTAAAGGAACGGAGAACAGGTGGAAACGCCACCAGATGGCGCGATCTTTGGCCATACGTAACGCAATAAGGTTAGCAAGTGAGCCGGGTAACAAACCGAACCCACCGATATTAACTGCCCAGGCGAGCGCTTCCGTTGGCGGCACTTTTTGCAACAGCAGGATCGTCGCAGGGACATTACTGATGATCTGCGACAAGCCGATAGCCAGCAGATAGAGTTCCCCTTTGCCAAGATGGGTAATGGCATCGAAATGTGCCTGCATCACCGGTAAACGCGTCAGCAGGAAGACATCCAGGAACATCACGATGAAGACCACCAGCAGGCTCCAGTCGATATTCAGCAATACCTGACGTGCCATAATCAGGAAACACACCAGAATCAGCAACAGCGCCCAGCCGGTGACATGCCATTCCAGCGCGGCAATAAACAGCAGATACAACACCACACTCACGGCAAACAGGGGTTTATGCCAGCTGTGCTGTTCACTGTTGTCATGCTTTTCAATGGTGCGTTTGGCAAAGCTGAACCAGGTGACGACCAGCAGGCTCAGCAGAAGCCACACCGCCAGCGGTGTCATTTGCAAAATAAAACCGCCCACGCTCAGTGAGCCGTGGCTCCACAACAGAATATTTTGTGGATTGCCCACCGGCGTCAGCAGCGATCCGGCGTTTACCGCCAGGGCTTCAAAGATAATCAAGCGCGAGATAGGTAAATGCGAAAATTTGCGTAACGTCAACGTGAGTGGCACCAGAATAAACAGCGCCACATCGTTGGTTAAAAAGGTCGACAGCAGGGCCGCCGCCAGCACCATAAACAGCGCCAGCGTACGTTCATGCTTGAAGCCCGCAATTAATCGGCCACCCAACACATCAAAATAACCGCTGGTTTCCAACCCCTTCGTCAGGATAAGTAATCCACTCAGGGTAATGATGGTATGCCAGTCCACCGCGGCGGGAAGATCCGGCCAGCGATAATCAGCAAGAAACAGCAGAACAACCCCAACAACGACTAACAAGTGCAATATATGGTCATGCAAAAATGAGCGAAGCACGATGGGCATGATGTCCGGCGCCTTAACTGAGGGTTAATTGTTTTCGTAAAATTTCTGGAATACAGCCAGCGTTTCATCACTCACGTGATGTTCAATGCCTTCTGAATCGCGACGGGCCGTTTCCGGACTGATACCAAGCGCTAACAGGAAGGTTTCAACAATATGATGGCGGGCACGGCTCTCTTCAGCCAGCTTTTCCCCCTCACGTGTTAAAAAGACACCACGATAAGGCACCTGCTCAACCAGTCCGGCAGTACCTAATCGCTTTAACATTTTTGCTACGGTAGGTTGCGAAACACCTAAACGTGCGGCCATATCGACCTGACGTGCTTCACCAAATTCACCAATTAAATCAGAGATTAGCTCAACATAGTCATCAATTAGCTCACGACGATGCGCCTCGCGCACCTGCCGAAAACCTTCGACATGCTCTTCAATATCTTTCAGTGGTCCTTGCGGGGCAGAAACCACGCTTTTGGCACGACGACTCATTCAGCTTCCTCTTTATTTTTTCCACACCAGGCCTGCCATGTGGTTTTAGCTGCGCTCATTGTAAACCAGGCGCAAATAAGCTCAAATTTTTCGTCGTTAGCCTTGGCTAAATGATATAGCCAATGCTATATTTGTCGATAATGTAAACAGAGTGATGCATTAAAGCACGATTAAGCCGCTCTGCTTACCGTTGCGTTAAATTTATTGGGAGGTGATGTTATGAGCACCCTGAAAAGCTGTGTTGACTGCAGCAAATGCTTCCAGGCAGAAAAATCAACATCAGGTATGAAATCCTGGTGGTGCCTGCTGACCCGTTCCCCTTTTACACTGCGCCTGATGTTGATCAACAAACTTCTGGGGAATGAACCGGAAGAACGTCACTGTCAAAAACTGATCTGGCGCGGCTGATAGCTGATATCGCCTTTTGGCTGACCGCCTGAAGGCGCGGGCTTCTTCTGTTGCCGCGCTGACCACGCCTGCCGTTTATCTGTGCTCCCCATGTACGTCTGTACTGCTTCCGTCCCCTGAATCATCACTTATCTGCGCCCTTTATAACAGGCAGAGACCGTCGCCTGCGGTAGCGCGCCCTTCTCTGGCATCGGCGAAGTCCAGTTGCGGATGACGGTTGCGCCAGCGGCAGATTTCTCCGACGGGGCAGCACTCATGGGCAGGCAATCAGCCACTGTGATGCTGTGGCATCTGCGAGCAGGTCTTTACGCCCTATCCGTGCCTCTAAGGCTACAGTGATGCTGTGGTATCTGCGCGCAGGTCTTCACACCCGATCCGGCATTACCCGATGACTACTCAGATACTCTCTGACGGCTTATTTTTCGTTACCAATAAAAACGGCCCTGAAAAGGGCCGTTTTTTAAAACTCGACTACGCTAACTTAGAAGCTGTAACCTACGCCAGCGATCCAGGTGCCAACGTCAACGCTACGGATGCGGCTCTGCTCATAGCCAACGTCCAGTGCAACGTTTTCCATTGGGTTGAACTGCATACCCGCGCCGTAAGAGAAACCGTAATCGCTGGTGTCTGCTTTGTCGCGTGACGTGGTGTCGTTAGCCTGGTATTTACCGTAGCCAACACCAACCACACCGTAGATGCTTGCCCAGTCATTCAGACGGAATGCTGGACCACCGGTGATACCGTAGTACTGGCCTTTATTGTAGATGCCATCTTCGGTACGATCTTTCTCGGTGTAGGTGAATGAGCCGATCCAACCCAGTGGGTTAGAACCGTCTTCATAACGATATTTCAGGTTGAAGCCGTTTGCTTTGTTAGCAACGCCCTGGTAGTCGCTCTGTGCGTAGCCACCGGTTACGGTGCTCTGTGCCATGGCGGAACCTGTTGCTACTGCTAACACACAGGCTAATGCTGAAAGACATGCAATTTTTTTCATAACCACCTCAAATGTGAAAGTACTTCTCTCCTGACAACGCTGAAAATATAACAAAAAATAGCGAGAAACTCTGCCCGCATTTTGTTGTCTAACACATAGTTTGGTGTAACAGGAAGTTAATGAAGTATCCTATGTCATTCTTTTTTCTTATAAAATACGTCATATGATTGCAACAAACCTCTTAAACAAATTTTCATGCTTTAAGTTAATTCCTAAAAAATCCTGACATTAATTTACTTATCTGCCCGTAATTTTGCTCAAAAACCAACCAAACAGAAAAAATTAAAATCACTTTGCGCCCTCTTTTTGACCTGCATTTCCATTACACTGGTCATCTTGTTAGCTAAATTGATCGGGAAGCGCCTACAGGATGTCAGCCACTTCGTTAAAGTCATTTACGCCAGTCTTCATTCCTGTCGTCGTTCTGCTCATCTCTATGCTGTCACTCCAGGGCGGCGCTTCACTGGCGAAAACCCTGTTTCCCACTGTCGGTGCCACCGGCATTACTGCCCTGCGTCTGGGATTTGGCACGCTCATCCTGTGCGTCATATTTAAACCCTGGCGGTTGCGTTTTAGCCGGGAACAACGCACGCCACTCATTATTTATGGCTTGTCGCTGGGTGCAATGAACTTCCTGTTTTATCTCTCTATCCGCACCGTCCCGCTGGGCATTGCCGTGGGGCTGGAGTTTGTTGGTCCATTGACGCTGGCGCTGCTCGGCTCACGCCGTGCGCTGGACTTTATCTGGGTCATCCTTGCCGTGGCGGGACTCTGGTTTTTGCTGCCGTTTAGTACCGGCATTGCCTCCGTTGATCCGGTGGGCGCGCTGTTTGCGCTGGGTGCGGGTGCCTGTTGGGCGTGCTATATCTTATCGGGACAGCGGGCAGGCGCAGAGCACGGTGCTGCCACCGTTGCCATCGGCTCCTTAATTGCCTCCCTGGTGTTTGTGCCCGTCGGGTTGACGTTTGCGGCAAGTGGCATCTGGCAGTGGAGCGTCATTCCCGTCGCGGTTCTGGTGGCGTTTCTTTCCACGGCGCTGCCCTATTCGCTGGAGATGATTGCGCTAACCCGCCTGCCAGCGCGGATCTTTGGCACGCTGATGAGCCTTGAACCCGCAGTGGCGGCCCTGTCGGGCATGATGTATCTGAACGAGAGCCTGTCGGGAACGCAGTGCCTGGCGTTACTGGCAATTATCCTGGCGTCTGCAGGTGCAACCCTGACGATGCGTCCCAGAAAGAGCCAGCTGAATGAGATTGCAGTGGCGGATAACGCCAAGAAATAATGCGCGCCAGCCTGTTGAAAAACAGGCTAAATAACACTAAAAATCATCCTGATAATTATTTTCATCTAAAATGTAATAGAAAGTTAATATTTAGAACATCTACAACCTGCTCATTGAATAATTATTTAACCTTATGATTTTATAATACTTTTACTTGCTGGTAAATTTAACACTTTATTAACTCATTTACACACTGTTTGACCGTTGCAAAGGCGAATACTATTTCAGCCATTGATTAAGCCAATCCTGCAAAGCCCTGAATCACTGCTATACTCAATCTCGTACTTGATTAGGACAACCATTGAAAGAGAGGACCGAAACAATGAGTACCGCTAAACTGGTTAAAACAAAATCTTCTGATCTACTTTACACCCGTAATGACGTGGCAGATGACGAAAAGAGAGCCACCATTGAGGTGCTCAATCGCCTGGTAGTGGAGTTCATTGATCTGTCACTGATCACTAAGCAAGCCCACTGGAACATGCGTGGCGCAAACTTTATCGGTGTGCACGAAATGCTGGACGGCTTCCGCACCGCGATTACCGATCACCAGGATACCATCGCAGAGCGCGTGGTACAGCTGGGTGGCGTCGCACTGGGTACAACCCAGGTGGTGAACGACAAGACGCCACTGAAAAGCTATCCGCTGAATATTCACAGCGTTCAGGATCACCTGAAGGCGCTGGCCGATCGCTACAGCGTTGTCGCTAACGACACGCGCAAAGCCATTTCTGAAGTGAAAGATGAAGATACCGCAGATATTTTCACTGCCGCATCGCGTGATCTTGATAAATTCCTGTGGTTTATCGAGTCCAACATTGAATAATGTCAGACAGTAGACTGTAAACAGGCGGGGAAACCCGCCTTTTTTACGTCTGTGTTATTATAATTTCATGACTTTGTTAACAGTTTTCACTTCCTGCTCTTCCTGTTTTTCCCTTCTGATGCACACTACCTCTGCACCACCGTAGCACTATGCACCACCATGAAGCACCCAATTAGTGCAAACTCACTTCCCCGTGCAGAATCGTGTCAGCGATTTTGTGTCAGGCAGTCGATTTTATGTATTTTGCAAAGTTGGCATATTTTTTCATATGATAGCTCGCAAACCTGGGCCTTGACGCCTGGTCGTAATAAGGAAAAATGATGAAATCGTTGTTTAACATCTCTGTGGCCGCGCTGGCGCTGGCCTTCTCCCTCTCTGCTACCGCCGCCGAAAAGAAACTCATCGTCGCCACCGATACTGCATTTGTCCCTTTTGAATTTAAACAGGGTGATAAGTATGTTGGTTTTGATGTGGATTTGTGGGATGCAATCGCAAAACAATTGAAACTGGATTATACCCTGAAACCGATGGACTTCAGTGGCATCATCCCTGCACTACAAACGCGCAACGTTGACCTGGCGTTAGCCGGTATCACCATTACGGATGAGCGTAAAAAAGCGATCGAATTTTCTGATGGCTACTATAAAAGTGGTCTGCTGGTAATGGTTCGCAACAATGAAAATGACATCAAAAGCATTAACGACCTGAATGGTAAAGTGGTCGCAGTGAAGAGCGGTACGGGTTCAGTGGATTACGCTAAGAGCCACATCAAAACGAAAGACCTGCGTCAGTTCCCTAATATTGATAACGCCTATATGGAACTGGGTACCAACCGTGCTGACGCGGTACTGCATGATACGCCAAACATCCTTTACTTCATTAATACTGCCGGTAAAGGCCGCTTCAAAGCGGTAGGCGAATCGATTGAAGCACAACAGTACGGTATTGCCTTCCCGAAAGGCAGTGACGAACTGCGTGAAAAAGTAAACGGCGCGCTGAAAACACTGAAAGAAAACGGAACCTACAACACGCTTTATAAAAAGTGGTTTGGCACCGATCCTAAATAATAACTGAGTCTGCGTTCATTTTTCAGCAGGGAATATTTCCCTGCTTTTTTCCATCGCAACACAAGTGGAGTTTCACCATGGAGTTTGACTGGAGCGTCATTTGGCCAGCCATGCCAGCGCTGCTCGAAGGCGCGAAAATGACCTTAATTATTTCCATCATTGGCCTGGTGGGCGGGTTAATTATCGGTCTGGTCGCGGGTTTTGCGCGCGCGTACGGCGGCTGGATAAGCAATCATATTGCCCTGGTCTTTATTGAAATTATTCGCGGCACGCCTATCGTTGTGCAGGTGATGTTTATTTACTTCGCCCTGCCAATGGCCTTCCCGGATTTGCGTATCGATCCTTTCACCGCCGCCGTGGTGACCATCATGATTAACTCTGGCGCTTATATTGCCGAAATTACGCGCGGTGCGGTGCTGTCGATCAATAAAGGTTTTCGCGAAGCCGGACTGGCGCTGGGCCTGTCGAGCCGTGAAACCCTGCGCTATGTGATTATGCCCTTAGCGCTGCGCCGTATGCTGCCCCCGCTTGGCAACCAGTGGATTGTCAGTATTAAAGATACGTCCCTGTTCATTGTGATTGGTGTGGCCGAACTGACGCGTCAGGGCCAGGAAATTATTGCCGGTAACTTCCGTGCACTGGAAATCTGGAGTGCGGTCGCGATTATTTATCTTGTGATTACGCTGGTGTTGAGCTTTGTGCTGCGCCGCATTGAGAAAAGGGTGAAAATCCTGTGATTGAATTTAAAGACGTCTCAAAGCATTTTGGCAAAACCCAGGTGCTACACAATATCGACCTGAATATTAAGCAGGGCGAAGTGGTGGTGATTATTGGTCCATCCGGTTCCGGTAAATCTACCCTGCTGCGCTGTATCAATAAATTAGAAGAGATTACCAGCGGCGAGCTGATTGTCGATGGATTGAAAGTTAACGATCCTAAAGTCGACGACCGTCTGATTCGTCAGGAAGCAGGCATGGTATTCCAGCAGTTTCACCTCTTCCCACAGATGAGTGCACTGGATAACGTTGCATTCGGCCCGATTCGGGTGCGCGGTGCCAGCAAAGAAGAGGCGCATAAACTGGCGCAGAGCCTGCTGGCTAAAGTAGGCCTGGCCGAGCGCGCCCATCACTTTCCTTCAGAGCTATCCGGCGGCCAACAGCAGCGTGTGGCGATCGCGCGCGCGCTGGCGGTTAAGCCCAAAATGATGCTGTTCGATGAGCCGACCTCGGCACTGGACCCGGAACTTCGTCATGAAGTATTGAAAGTGATGCAGGACCTGGCTGAAGAAGGCATGACGATGGTTATCGTCACGCATGAAGTCGGCTTTGCGCAGAAAGTGGCATCACGGCTGATCTTTATCGATAAAGGCCGTATTGCCGAAGACGGTGATCCTGACAGCCTGATCAGTCACCCTCCCAGCGAACGTCTGCGCGAATTTTTACAGCACGTCTCCTGAGTGATTAACACAGCAGCCCGTTGCGGGCTGCTGTGTTAGCGAGACAGCCGTTGTGCGCGCTGGGCGGCGGGCATAAAGCTCCACGCCAGAAAACGGCTCTGCTTCTGCCCCTGCGCCATATTCACCACGCGCACGACTTCGGTCTCCAGTGCTTTTAGTTGTTTTTCCAGGGCAGGCAAATGCTCTTTACGCGACACCAGCGAGGTAAACCACACCACCTGGTTCGCCATGCCGACGCTTTCCGCAATCATTTTCCCCACGAAGGCTTTTTCACCGCCTTCACACCACAGCTCATTGTGCTGACCGCCAAAGTTAAGCGGTGCGGCAGGCTGTAAACCCAGATTACGCGATTTGCGTTGGGAACCTGCCGCCGCCTCTTCGGCCGAGGCATGAAACGGCGGGTTACAGATGACCGCATGGAAAAACGCATCTTTATTCACCACGCCATTCAGCACCGCCTGCGGATTTTTTTGTCGGCGTAAGCGGATCAGGCGCTGCATACCGGCGTTAGCGGCAACAATTTTACCGGCAGCTTTCAGCGCGGCTTCATCAATTTCGGTCCCGGTAAAACGCCAGCCATATTCAGCGGCCCCAATCAGCGGATAAATGCAGTTTGCCCCGCACCCAATATCCAACACGTCCGCCGAAGGGATTTTGCCTTGGTTATCCAGTGCCAGTAAATCTGCCAGATAATGCAGGTAGTCAGCACGTCCCGGCACGGGTGGACAGAGCGATCCCGGGGCCAGTTGCCAGTCAAGTCCGTAGAAAAGTTTGAGCAGCGCCTGGTTCAGCAACATCACCGCCTCAGGATCGGCAAAATCAACCGACATCACGCCATAACCATTAGGCCGGACTTTTGCGGCCAGCGGCGGATGTGCCGCCGTGAGGGCAGCAAAATCATATTCACCCTGATGGCGGTTTCGGGCGTGGAATAGCGACGGGCTGACTGACTTTTTCATACGTTCTCTCATGTTTTCAGGCGCGCGTACAATACGCTGTGGCTGGCAGAAAATAAACAGCATTCTCGGCTGCATGAAGACAGGGTGGCGGATAAGCCAATGTGCCCTGTGCGGTATAATCCCCTGTTTGCGGTATTAATGAGGGAATAAAAGCGCAGGCGAAGGAGAAAGACGTGAGCTTAGCAATAAAAAATGCGCCACCAGCAAGCGTGCTGGCGGCGCATCATAAGCCTGCGGGATTATTTAAAATCGACGCGCATTAAATCCTGGATTGGCATGCCTTTCGTGGTTTCTACGCAACGATCGATATAGCTGGTAAAGCCTGGCGGTGAACTCATACCCAGGCGCAGCAATTTGTCGTTAGAGAACACCACATTCAGGCGGGCGAACTCACCGTACAGGCGCATTGCGCGCAGCATCAGGCGTTCATTACAAGGCCCGTAAATCTTTTTGAAGTTCTTGCGCTCTTTAACGATCTCGCTGAAATCAACCTGCAGATAGTTAGGTGCCAGCGGTGCACTTTTTTCTGCTGTGGCAAACGCCGAATCAATTTCAGAGAAGGTATTGCTGCTGCGCTCACCGGCAGAAATGTGATAAACCATCTCTTTGGTACAGCCATGATCCAGCAGGAAAACCAATGATTTAGCACAGTAGTCCACGGGAATCACATCGACGCGGTCGTCGAGTGAGCAGAGGAATTTTTCCAGCTTCATCACCATCTTGAATACCCAGAAAATACTGCCTGACGGCGTACAACCTTCCTGAGAATGACCAACCACGATGGATGGACGGGCAATGACCAGCGGCAGGTGAGGCAGTTCCTGCTTGATCTTGTTTTCAATGTAGGATTTGGAATAGGTGTAATCGACAATGTGATCTTCACGGGAAGACAGCACCAGATCCTCTTTTACGATTTCACCCTGATCCGGCGCGGAAGACATGGCCGTACCAACGTGGACAAATTTCACGAACGCAGGCAGTGCTGCCATTCTGGCGGCCAGTTTGAAGGTTCCTTCAACGTTAACCCGCCAGATATCGTTATTTTCACCAAATGACGCAATCGCCGCGCAGTTAATGACGTGGCTGACCTGATCGATGCGCGCATCATCCAGAAACAGTTCAGGCGCCAGGAGATCGCCGACCAGAATCTGATCTGCGGTCAGGCGCTGAATAGCCTGTGCCGAACATGAAAACTTAGATAAATTATCTTTAACCCTCTCCAGTCCCTGGGTAGCATCGCTGGCTCTGATAAGCAGCAGCAACTCAACATCCTGGCGCATCAGCAATTCTGCCACGACTGCACCACCAACGAATCCAGAAGATCCTGTAACAAGAATTTTTTTCATATCGACCACGAGAACAATTGATGAGGTTGTATATTGCGCTATTTTCGTTAAACAAATACGAAACCTTTGCTAGCACGAAATGTATAAAATGTACTCGTTTACTTTTCGTTTACTTTTGCACCACCTGTTTTCAGTAGCAAAATCGGTAAATAATATTTAACTAACTGATATAAATAAAAATTCACCCGTTAGCACAGAAAGTAACGGCTGTTATTATTCAGGAATAATCCGGTGCCTGATCGAGGCCTTTTTACAGGTTTGCCACGGCAACAGCCATTTACCCACTACGCTTGAATCAGCTTTTACAGGGAGACAACCATGAACAAACGTTATTCTTATCAGCCTCGCGCCGGACATGGGCTGCCGCACGATCCGCTCAACGCCATTATCGGCCCACGTCCCATTGGCTGGATTAGCTCCATCAGCGCCAAAGGCATCCGCAATCTTGCGCCTTACAGTTTTTTTAACTGTTTCAATTACCAGCCACCCATTATTGGTTTCGCCAGTAGCGGCTGGAAAGACAGTGTACAAAATATTGCTGAAACCAAAGCGTTTGTCTGGAATCTGGCAACCCGGCCGCTGGCTGAAGCCATGAACGAAAGTTCCATTTCTGCACCCGCCGATCAGGATGAGTTTGCCCTTGCCGGTTTAACGCCCCTTGCCGCCTCGCAGGTTGAAGCCAGTCTGGTGCAGGAAAGTCCGGTGAATTTTGAGTGTAAACTGACGCAGCTTATTCAGTTGCAGGATGCGCACGGCAACGCCCTCGACAGCTGGCTGGTGCTGGGTGAAGCCGTCGCCATCCACATTGATGAAACGCTACTGGAAAACGGCATTTATCAGACGGCGAAAGCCGAGCCGATTTTACGCGCTGGCGGCCCCAGCGCTTATTACGGTATCAGTGAGGCGCAGCGCTTTGATTTGGTGCGCCCGGATGCGCGTCGGGGGTAAGCATCAGAGTGCATCCGCGGGATGCGCGCGGATGACATTTACTGCGCGGGCAATCTCTGGTGCCAGCCAGCGATCGTCCTGCCAGCTCGGCACCACCTGACGCAGTTGGCACCAGGCCTGAAGGGTTCTGCGTGCCAGCTGTGCTTCACCGTGAAACTCCAGCGCCTGGGCGGCCAGCAGGTATTCAATCGCCAGAATTTGATAAACGTTATTCACGGTCTTGAGCAATTTCAGTGCCGCACCGGTCCCCAGACTCAGGTGATCTTCCTGTAGCCCGGACGTAATGTAGTTATCCAGCACGGCGGGCTGCGCCAGCTGGCGGTTCTCAGCACAGAGCGAGGCTGCCACGTATTGCGCAATCATCATGCCGGAGTTGACGCCGGGTTGTGCAACCAGAAAAGGCGGTAAGCCGCTGACCAGTGGATTCACCAGACGGTCCAGACGTCGCTCCGCAATACTGCCCAGCTCTGCCAGCGCAATCGCCAGCAGATCGCAGGCCATGGCAACGGATTCACCATGTGGATTGGCTTGCGAGACCACGCGCCAGGCCTGGGGTGTACCCAGTACCAGTGGATTGTCGGTGCAGGCGTTCAGTTCGGTTTCTATCTGACGCTCTGCATGTGCAAACTGATCGCGACAGGCACCGTGTACCTGCGGCATGGATCGCAGGCTCAGTGCATCCTGCGTCCGAATGCCACTGCTTATCTTTAACAGCGGGCTGTCGCCCAGTAACCGCCGTAACCGCTCGCCACTGCGCTGGATACCCGGGCTGGCTTTCAGGGACAGCACCTCTTCGTCAAAAGCCACCAGTTGCCCTCTTAACGCTTCAAAACTCATGGCACCCGTGACATCGGCCCAGTCCAGCAAACGCCGCGCATCGTCCAGCGCCAGGCAGGCCAGTCCGGTCATGCACGGCGTACCATTAACCAGGCTGAGTCCCTCTTTTGCTCCGGGTCGATAAGGCGTGAGTCCGGCGCGCGTCAGGGCCTCGCTGGCGGGCAGGATCTGCCCTCCGCATTCCGCCTCGCCTACGCCAATCAGCGTCAGGCTAATGTGTGCCATATGGGTCAAATACCCCACCGACCCCTGTGAGGGCACCTGAGGAGTAATGTGCTGGTTCAGCAACGCCAACAGCCGTCGCACCAGTTCAACCGACACGCCGGATTTTCCGTGGCTGTAATTCGCTATCGCGGCGCATAAGATAGCGCGGACTTCCTGCTTCGCCAGCAGCGGTCCGACGCCGCAGGCATGACTTAATAAGGTATTGCGCGACAGCTGACTCAATTCTTCTTCCGCCAGCATGATATTGCACAGCGCACCCAGCCCTGTGTTAATGCCGTAGGCTATCTGACCACTCGCGACAATGTGTGTCACAATCTCCCGGCCCTGGGCAATGCGCTGCCAGGCATGCTCGCTCAGCACCAGTTCGGCATCATGGCGGGCCACCGCGACCACCTCCTGCCAGGTTACGGGGGCATCCCCCCAGATAACAACGCGACTCATAACACAGACTCCGGTGTATGGTGGCTGGAGATAAACTGCCTGAAGCGCGCCGAGCCGCCCTCGCCGAACATCTCATCTGGCGTGCCCTGGCAGTCAATGGTGCCCTGATGCATAAACACCACACGGTTAGACACGTGACGGGCAAACCCCATTTCATGCGTCACCACTAACATGGTGCGCCCCTCTTCTGCCAGACTGCGCATGACCTTCAGCACTTCCCCCACCAGCTCCGGGTCAAGCGCCGAGGTCGGCTCATCAAACAGCATCACTTCCGGGTCCATGGCTAGCGCGCGGGCAATGGCGACGCGCTGCTGTTGCCCGCCTGACAGTTGGGCCGGATAAAAGCCTTTGCGATTAAGCAGGCCGACGCGATCCAGTAATTGCTCAGCCTGGGCGATGCAGGTTTTCTTATCGCGTTTCAGGACATAGTGCGGCCCTTCAATCACATTTTGCAGCACGGTCATATGCGACCAGAGATTGAAGCTCTGAAACACCATGCCAAGGCGTGAGCGCAAACGTTCGACCTGTTTGGGATTAGCGGCCAGTTGATGCCCGCGCGCATGGCGCTTCATTTCAATGGTTTCCCCGCCGACGCTTACCACGCCGGAATCGGGCGTTTCCAACAGGTTAATGCAGCGCAGCAAGGTGCTTTTTCCCGATCCACTGGCCCCGAGAATAGAAATCACATCACCTTTATGGGCCTGTAATGAAATCCCTTTCAGCACCTCCATGGTGCCGAATGATTTATGAATATCGCTGGCGGACAGCGTAACGGTGGATGAATCCTGCATCTCATTCCCCTCCAGTGATGGGCTTAACGGCCGCTAACGGCTTCTTTGCGGGCTGATGAACCGGCGTCAGACGACGCTCCAGCAGGGCATACAGCTGCACGATAATAAAATTAAGGATCAGATAAATCGCGGCGGCACACAGGAACACTTCCATCGTGCGGTAGGTGCGCTGAATAATCTGCTGCGCCACCCCGGTGACATCCCACACGGTGACCAGGCTGGCAAGTGCGGTGGATTTGACCAGCAGAATGGCTTCCGTCGAATAGGCGGGCAAGGCATAGCGCAACATGACCGGTGCAATAATGCGCCTCAGTAGCAGCCAGCGCGACATACCACATGCCATACCGGCTTCCACCTGCCCGGCTGGCACCGCCAGCAACGCACCACGCAATATTTCTGCCGTATACGCTGCGGTACAAAGCGATAGCGCCAGCACGGCACAGCTGAACGGCTCTCGTAAAAATGGCCAGACAAAACTGTGCCGAATCACGCCAAACTGCCCCAGGCCGTAATAGATTAAAAACAGCTGGATCATTAAGGGCGAGCCCCGAAATACCAGAATATAGCCACGGGCAAAACCGCTCAGGATACGCCAGCGGCTCATCCGCAGTGCCAGAATGCCCACCGCCAGCACGCCGCCGCACAGGAATGAACTGATAAACAGGCCGAGCGTGACCGGCAGTGCGGCGCTTAACCTAAGAAAGGTATCAGCAAGAAAGGCAAAATCGATCATGGTGCAGTTCCTTAATGCTGTGCCGCTGTCCGGCTTTGCCAGGCACGGCCCAGCCGGGCTTCCGCGCGCAGAAAAGCCCGATTCGACAGTATGGTTAACAACAGATAGCATCCCCCGCCGATCAGGTAAAAAGTGAAGTAGTCACGCGTCGACCCGGCCGCTATCTGACTGGCGCGCATCAGTTCCACGATGCCGGTCACCGAGACCAACGCAGAGTCTTTCAGGCTCATTTGCCAGACATTGGATAAGCCCGGCAGCGCATAGCGCGCCACCTGAGGCAGCAGGATGCGCTGGCGAAGACGCCAGCGCGACATGCCTATCGCCAGCGCCGCTTCCACTTCACCGTGGGAGAGCGCCAGCCGAGCCGCACGATAGACTTCTGCCTGATAGGAGCCTGAAATAAGCCCGATCGCCAGGGCACCAATCAGAAACGGCGGCGCTTCAATAAACCCTTCCGCACCGAATAACTGACCGATCTGCGTGATCAGGCCCGATCCACCGAAGTAGAACAGGTAGATCACTAACAGCTCCGGGATGCCGCGAAAAATCACCGAATAGCCCTCGCCTAACCAGCGTAAAGGGCGATGAGACGACAGTTTCGCGGCGGCGATGGCTGAGCCCACGATGGCACCGACCATTAGCGCGACCAGCGACAACAGCAACGTGGTAAGCGTTGCGCTGACAATCAGCCATCCCCAGCCCTCTGCGCCAAAACCCAGCAGGTTCATCATGCTCGACCTCACTTATGGCGTAACGTCAGTTTTAAACCATTTTTCGCTAAGTTCTTTTACCGTGCCGTCAGCCAGCGCAGCCTTAATCGCGTCGTCCAGTTTGGCCTTCAGGTCGTTGTCCGCCATGCGCACACCCATGGCTTCGCCTTCACCCCAGATGGGACCGCCGAGCTGTGGACCGCTGAAGGTCAGGTTGCTGTTGTCTTTGCGTGTCAGCATCGATTTGGCAAAGGTCACATCATCAAACACGGCGTCAATACGTCCGGCCTGCAAATCCAGAATGGCATCGGCGGAGGTGGTGTACTCGCGTATGTCAGCCACGCCCTTGAAATATTTGTCGATAAAAGGCGTATATACCGTGCCGGAAGCAATACCGATGGTTTTGCCTTTCAGCGCGGCTTTTAACGGTGCCAGCGCGGCTTCAATCTCTTTCTCATCGTCGTGCAACTTCGTCACGCCCTTGCCCGGCGGCAACAGCGTGCCTTTGACGGTAATAAAGGTCGCGGGTGTGGAGGCGTAAGGCAGGGTGAAGTTGACCACTTTTTTACGATCCGGCGTGATCACGATGGCATCCATGATGACGTCATATTTGCCGGCATTCAGCCCGGCAATCATGCCATCCCAGTTCTGAACCACCAGCTTGCACTCGATGCCCATACGTTTGCACAGGTTGGCCATCAGCTCAGGCTCAAACCCCCCAAGTTTGCCGCCGGGCAGCGTCAGGTTCCAGGGTTCATAGCTGCCTTCCGTGGCTATCGTGATCGCTTTCCACTCTTTAGCCTGCACCGCAACGGTGCTGAGCAGCAGGCTGGAAAACAGGGTCGTGAGGCAAAAACGGCGAAACGCTACGTGGTGCTTCATACGGCTTCTCCTGGATGAAAAAGGTTTTAACAGCATCGATGTTGTTTTAACAAAAAATTCACAAGATGATGAGTCATGTATATACAAGTTAACGTTATCGAGTTCATTGTCGGCTTGATGTTTTTGTGAGCCAGACACGATAAATAACAACGGGGTTTCGTTCAGAGGTTACTTGTACATACAAGCTAGCAAAGGCCGTGCCAGATTGGTCGTTATTCTCCCCAGCAGCACAAGGGTTGTGTGTTGCAACAGCCGACAGACGGATGCACAACAAACGTGCAAAGGCTGCACGAATTTAGCGCAAAAACCGTCTGGCGGCAGGTTGTGGGTTCATGTTAAGCGGCGCGGATAAGCACCCTGGGTTTCTGTCAGCACTTCTTAGGGTTTTTGGGGAACCGTCTCAGGGTTTAACCTGACCGCTCAGGCCACCCGCCACCTGCGGACAGTACCTGAACGGGCGGTATCCCACGTGCAGCACGCTGTGCTGAGCGTCATCGTTCCGCGTTATCGGGAAAGGCGTAAAAAGCGGCTGCCGGTAGGCGCGCGTCACGCCCGGCGAGGCAATGCCATGACAATGGGACTGGCGTGACAGATACACATCACGCCCGTTTGTCTCATGTCGCCGAAACAACCCGCCTGGCTGTTTCGGTTGCTCGGATTACGTCTCAGCCCATTTTTCCCTGTTCGAGAAAGCTATGCAGCAGCGGCTTTAACACCTTCTTCAGCTGCGCAGCGCGCGCTTCATGCCAGGTAAACGGCGGGCTTTCATCCATATAGTTGATTTGCGACAGCTCCAGCTGCACGGCCTGAACCTGCTGCTGTGGCTGGCCGTAGGCGCGCGTGATATAGCCACCTTTGAAACGGCCGTTCACCACCCAACTGAACTGATCCTGCGCGCTGCACACCGAGGTCAGTCCGTTAATAACGGCGCTGCTGCAGCTGGCCCCGTCGTTCGTGCCGATATTGAGATCCGGCAGTCGGCCCTCAAACAGACGCGGGATTTCACTGGCAATGGAATGCGCATCAAACAGTAAGGCGTAACCAAACTGCGCTTTCATTTGCGCCAGCGTCTGCTGGATCTGCTGATGGTAAGGCTGCCAGATAGTCTGAACGTAGCCCTGGCGCTGCGCCTGCGTGGGGGTTTTACCTTCAGCAAAGGTGGGCGTACCGTCGAACAGGGTTTCGGGAAAGAGTCCGGTCGTGGCGGTGGTATAGAGCGGTTGATTATCGGACGGGCGATTGAGGTCGATAACAAATCGTGAGTAGCGGCCAATGATAATACTTGCCCCCATATCACGGACAAAATCATAAAGTTGAGGAATGTGCCAGTCGGTGTCAGGTAAACTGCGGGCGGCCTCGCTCAGTCCGTCCTCAACGTCCGGCGTCAACAGCGTACCGGCATGGGGAATACTGACCAGTAAGGGAATGCTACCCTGCGTGAAATGAAAAGGGGTCATTGTGTTTCTCCGCGATAGATGACGGTACAGGGCAGTTCGCCGCCCAGCCAGTAAATGAGTTCCGCCGGACGTGCCAGCGGCCAGTGGACAAAACTGGCCACTTTGCCCGCTTCGAGCGAGCCGTGACTCGCCTCCAGTCCCAGTGCCTTCGCCCCCCACAAGGTGACGCCCGCCAGTGCCTCTTCCGGTGTCATGCCAAACAGGGTGCAGCCCATATTCAGCATTAAACGCAGCGACAGGGCCGGAGAGGTGCCCGGATTGGCATCACTCGCCAGCGCCATGGGCACGCCATAGTGTCGAAACAGCGCCACAGGCGGACGCTGCGTTTCCCGCAACAGGTAAAATGCACCGGGCAACAGCACCGCGACAGTCCCCTGTTCAGCCATCGCCTGAACATCCTCTTCGGTGGCATATTCCAGATGATCGGCTGAGAGTGCGCCATAGCGCGCGGCCAGCGCCGCACCACCCAGCGCAGACAACTGCTCCGCGTGAAGTTTTACCGGTATCCCCAGTGCTTTAGCCCGCTCAAACACCTGCGCAACCTGCTGAGGTGAAAAAGCCAGATGTTCGCAAAAAGCATCCACCGCATCAGCCAGGCCTTCGGCTTTGACCTGAGGCAGAAGGCGTTCGCAGATAATTGCTATCCAGCCATCAGGATTCTGTTTAAATTCCGGCGGGAAAGCGTGCGCGGCAAGGCAGGTTGCCTGCACATCTGCGGCCACCGTGTTACGCAACTGACGAATAGCGCGCAGCATGCGTAATTCACTCTCTTCATCCAGACCGTAGCCGGATTTGATCTCGACGGTGGTCACGCCCTCGGCCAGTAAGCGATTCAGCCGCCAGCGGGCCGATGTAACCAGTTCCGCTTCACTGGCTGCGCGCGTGGCCCGAACGGTAGAGAGAATCCCTCCGCCCTGTGCCGCAATGTCCGCATAACTGACCCCGTTGAGACGCTGTTCAAATTCCTGACTGCGGTCCCCACCAAAAACCAGGTGAGTATGGCAATCGACCAGCCCCGGTGTGATGATACCGCCCGCCAGCCGGTGATGTTTTTGCGCGATAAAGGCAGGCATATCGGCTGCGGCCCCTACCCACACCAGCTTGTCTGCCTTCACCGCCAGCGCGCCCTGTTCAATAATCGCGTAGCGGCCGCCGCGCATGGTCACCACATCGGCACCGGTCCACACACTGTCTACCTGGAGTTCTTCTGCCATTCCTGCCTCTCGTTGCTCTCGCCGTTTACAGTCTGTTTTAAAGTATGTATATGTATATACAACTACATCCCTTGAGGATCAACTATGGCAATTTTTTTTGCGCCCCGCGCACTGCTGACGGATGGCTGGCATAAACAGGTCCGCATCAGCGTCAGTCCCGCTGGATTGATTGATGCCATCACGCCCGACAGTGATGACAGCCAGGCAACACGTCTGGACGGCGAGGTGATCCCCGCTATCGCGAATCTGCACTCCCATGCGTTTCAGCGCGCCATGGCCGGGCTGGCGGAAGTGGCGGGCGATCCGCAGGACAGTTTCTGGACCTGGCGTGACCTAATGTATCGCATGGTGCAGCGCCTGACGCCACAACAGGTCGGCGATATTGCCGCCCTGCTGTACATCGAGATGTTAAAAGGTGGCTACTGCCAGGTCGCAGAGTTTCACTACCTGCATCACGACGTTAACGGCCAGCCCTATGCGGATGATGCCATGCTGCAGCAGCTGATTGCCGCCGCCGATACCGCAGGGATTGGTCAGACGCTACTTCCGGTGCTTTACAGCTACAGCGGTTTTGGCGCGCAGCCTCCTGTGGCGGGACAGAAACGCTTTATTCAGCAGACCGACCACTACCTGCAACAGCAGTCGCGCCTGCAGACGTGGGTGAAAGACAAGCCGCTGCACAACGTGGGCCTCTGTTTCCACTCGCTGCGGGCAGTGAGCGAGGCGCAAATGCACGAGGTGTTAACCGCCAGCGATCGCTCGCTACCGGTTCACATTCACATTGCCGAGCAGGAAAAAGAGGTGAACGACAGCCTGGCCTGGAGCGGCGAGCGTCCGGTGAGCTGGCTGATGAATCGTTTTGAGGTCGATGCACGCTGGTGCCTGATTCACGCCACGCATCTTGATGACAGCGAAGTCACGCGCCTCGCTGACAGCGGTGCGGTAGCCGGGTTGTGCCCGACCACCGAAGCCAATCTTGGCGACGGCATTTTCCCGGCGGTGGACTATATCGCCCAGGGCGGCCGCTGGGGAATTGGCTCTGACAGCCATGTTTCGCTCAGCGTCCAGGAGGAGCTGCGCTGGCTTGAATACGCACAGCGTCTGCGCGACCGCCGCCGCAACCGCATTACGCTGGCAAACCAGCCCTCGGTTGGCGATTTGCTGTGGCAGCAGGCGGCGGCGGGCGGCGCTCAGGCCTGCGGGATTAAGAGTGGTTCCCTGGCCGTCGGGCAGCGCGCCGACTGGCTGGTATTACGTGATGCGGCCTGGCTGGGCAGCGTGGATGAACGCGCCCTGCTCAACCGATGGTTGTTTGCGGGCCAGCGCGATCAGATTCGCGACGTGTATGTGGCGGGCAACCGGGTGATTAGCGACGGGCATCATGCCGCAGAAGACGCCTGCGCAGCCCGTTTCGCTCAGGCAATGGCGGCCCTGCGATGAGACGTGTTTTTTCCCTGCAAAGTTTACCCGTTAGCCGCTGGCGCAACGGCGGGGGCGAAACACGCGAAATTATCCGCTTTCCCCCTGATGCCGCCGACTTCGCCTGGCGAGCCAGTATCGCGACCATTGCCTGCGACGGCCCGTTTTCGACCTTCAACGGGGTGGATCGCACTATTACGCTGCTAAACGGCAGCCCGGTCCTGCTTCACGGCGCGACATGCGAACACCACTTGCTGCCTGAAGTCCCCTGGGCTTTCGCGGGTGAATGGGCGCTGGAGGCCAGTCTGCAAGGCAACGAGCCGAGTCAGGATTTTAACGTGATGACGCGGCGGGGTGAATGGCGGGCGCAGGCCGACGTGGTGACGGAAGCCGTGGTGAGCGAGCACGGCGTGGCATGGGTTTTAGCCGGAAAATGGCACATCGCGGGTGACACGCGGTTAGACGCACAGCAGGGTGCATGGTGGGTGGATCACACCACCCTGTTACAACCCGACAGCAGCGATGCCAGGCTGTTGTTCGTACGCCTTACCCGTGTGCTTTGAAGCGCCCAAGCAGCTTGTACCGCGAGCCTGGATAAAGCAAGCGCGCGTAGGTCACAATCTTATTGTCGCTCCAGGTCTGGCGACGGATCAGGAGGCACGGTTCATGCTCATCAATCGCCAGGTGTTTACGTTGACGCGCATCTGGCATCACCGCCTCAACAATGTGTTCGCCTGCCGTTAACGGCGCAGCCCGCATCAGGTAGGTATAAGGCGTGAGCGTATGGTAATCCTGGGCCAGATAGTCCGGGGCCAGCTGTGGATTGACCAAACGGTCCTCTAACTGCACCGGCAACTCGTTTTCGTAATGCACGATGAGCGAATGAAACAGCGTTTGCCCAGTGGTCAGCCCCAGCAAAGAGGCCTGCTCAGGATCGGCTTTGTTCTGGCCCATCGTCAGGATTTTGCAACTGTGCTGATGACCGCGCTGGGCAATTTCATCGGCGATGTTGTGGACTTCGAGCATCGCCGTATAGCCTTTCATTTCGGCGACAAACGTCCCCACGCCCTGCATACGCACCAAAAACCCTTCGCTGGTCAGCTCACGTAAAGCACGATTAATGGTCATTCGGCTTACGCCAAGCTCATTGACCAGCTCGCTTTCGGAGGGGACCCGCTGATTGGCTTTCCAGTGTCCTTCACGAATCTGGCTGACGATGGCCTGCTTGACCCGCTGATAAATGGGCGCCGGTTCATCGCTCATGGCGGCCGCCAGTTGTGCAATTGCCGTATGCTCGGCCATAACGTCTTCCTTTCACTGATAATGCTCAGAGTTTACTGCCTGAAGGGCTGGATGTATATACATTCAGGCGCGCCATCAGCACTTTATCCGTGCACCTGTTGCCTGATAAAGGTGCAGGAATAACGGTGATCGTTTGCCCTCCCCAGAACTGACGCCCGATCATTTTTGTGATCGGTTTGGCACGCCGCTTGCAACTTGTATAGACAAGAATAGACAGTTATGTTTCACTCGCTTTATTCAGTTGATCAGGGTCAATAAAGATGCCCTGTGGCAACCCAACCCTTGTATAGACAGGAGCAGGTTATGTCAGGTTCGACTCAGGTATTACACCTGGTTCCAGGTAACGTCGATCTCGCGACGTTACGCGCAATTTATCAGGGCAACGTCACCCTCAGCCTTGACGATGATGCCCGCCGCGCCATTGCCGAGGCGCACCGTACCGTCGAAGCGATCGTTGCTTCCGGCAGTGTGGTTTACGGCATTAATACCGGTTTTGGCAAACTGGCACAGACACAAATCCCTGCGGCTCGTCTTGCAGACCTGCAACGTAACCTGGTGCTGTCTCACAGCGTAGGGTTAGGGAATTTACTGCCCGATAGTGTGACGCGGCTGGTTGTGGCCAGTAAAATTATCAGCCTTTCGCGGGGCCATTCCGGCGTGCGCATTGAGCTGGTCGACGCCCTGTTGGCTCTGTTTAATGCCGGCATCATGCCCTGCATTCCGGAAAAGGGCTCGGTGGGCGCCTCGGGCGATCTCGCGCCGCTGGCACATATGTCGCTGATGGTGCTTGGTGAAGGTCAGGTGCGGATCAAGGGCGAACTGATCCCCGCCACAGAGGGCCTGGCCAGCGTCGGCCTGACGCCTTTTGTACTTGGCCCTAAAGAAGGCCTGGCATTGCTCAACGGCACTCAGGTTTCCACGGCCCTGGCGCTGCGTGGCCTGTTTGAAGCCGAGAACCTGTTTGCCGCAGGCTTAATGGCGGGCGCGCTATCGTTAGAAGCCATCAAGGGGTCGTTAAAGCCTTTCGATGCGCGTATCCATCAGGCGCGCGGCCAGCACGGCCAGATTGCCGTCGCCGCCGCGGTCACCCACCTGATTGAAGGAAGTGAGATCCTGGGATCACATACACACTGTGGCCGCGTACAGGACCCCTACTCTATCCGCTGCGTACCGCAGGTGATGGGCGCCTGCCTGGATAATCTCACACATGCCGCCCGCGTCCTGCAAATTGAAGCCAATGCCGCCTCTGATAATCCGCTGGTTTTCAGCGAAACCGGCGAGGTGATCTCCGGCGGCAACTTCCATGCTGAACCGGTGGCGTTTGCGGCTGACATTATTGCGTTAGCCATTGCCGAGGTTGGGGCGATTTCTGAACGTCGGCTGGCCCTGCTGCTGGATACCGGCCTGTCCGGGCTGCCGCCTTTCCTGGTGCGCGACGGAGGCGTCAACTCCGGCTTTATGATTGCCCAGGTTACCGCAGCGGCGCTGGCATCCGAAAACAAATCACTGGCCCATCCCGGCAGCGTAGACAGCTTACCGACCTCGGCCAACCAGGAAGATCACGTTTCCATGGCGACCTATGCCGCTCGCCGTCTGGGCGAGATGTGCTTTAACAGCGCCGCCGTGGTGGGCATTGAAGCGATGGCGGCCGCACAGGGCATTGAGTTTCATCGTCCCTTGCAAAGTTCTGCCCTGATAGAGCAGGCCATCGACAGCATCCGCGAACGCGTGGCCTTCCTTGAGGAAGACCGCCTGCTGGCTCCGGACATCGAGGCGATGCGTCAGTGGGCAAGCCGCTGCGACTGGCCGCAGGCACTCACCGCATTGTTACCCAGCATGGGCACACATTCAGTTAAATAAGGAATCCGTAATGAGCGAAACCCTGACAAAAGCGGTGGCACGCGAGATTCGTGCGCCGCATGGAAATGAACTGCACTGCGCCAACTGGTTAATTGAAGCGGCTTACCGCATGATCCAGAACAACCTGGACCCCGACGTGGCAGAACGCCCGGAAGACCTGGTGGTGTACGGCGGTATCGGTAAAGCCGCGCGCAACTGGGAATGTTTTGAGCAAATTTTACGCTCGCTCCAGCTGCTGCAGCCGGACGAAACCCTGTTGATCCAGTCGGGCAAACCCGTGGGTGTATTCCGTACCCATGCCGATGCGCCCCGCGTCCTGCTGGCCAACTCCAATCTGGTTCCCCACTGGGCCAACTGGGATCACTTCCATGAGCTGGATAAAGCCGGGCTGATGATGTACGGCCAGATGACCGCAGGCTCCTGGATTTACATCGGTGCCCAGGGGATTGTTCAGGGTACTTATGAGACCTTTGTCGAGGCAGGACGTCAGCATTACAACAATGATTTAAGCGGACGCTGGATCCTGACCGCCGGTTTAGGCGGCATGGGCGGCGCACAACCCCTGGCAGGCGTGCTGGCGGGTGCCTGCGTGCTGGCGATAGAGTGCCAGGAGTCGCGTATCGATTTCCGTTTACGTACGCGTTACGTCGATCATAAAGCCACCTCGCTGGATGAGGCGCTGGCCCTGATTGACGCCGCCACCCAAGCGAAAAAAGCGATCTCCGTTGGCCTGCTGGGCAACGCCGCAGAGATTCTGCCAGAACTGGTGAAACGCGCGAAA
The DNA here is from genome assembly GCF_007828605.1 of Pantoea sp. SJZ147. Taxonomy (NCBI): domain Bacteria; kingdom Pseudomonadati; phylum Pseudomonadota; class Gammaproteobacteria; order Enterobacterales; family Erwiniaceae; genus Pantoea; species Pantoea sp. SJZ147. The sequence continues at coordinate 79,970 of NZ_VIVB01000016.1, read as the reverse complement.
GCTGGCGGACCTAAGCCCGATATCGTCACCGACCAAACTTCGGCCCACGATCCCATCAATGGCTACCTGCCACTGGGCTGGGACGTTGCACGCTGGCAGCAGGAGCGGGAAACCCATCCCAAAGCCGTAGAAAAGGCTGCTCGCGCGTCCATGGCGGTACATGTACAGGCGATGCTCGACTTTTGTCATATGGGCATTCCTACTGTGGATTACGGCAATAACATTCGCCAGGTCGCGCTGGATGAAGGCGTCAGCAACGCGTTTGACTTCCCCGGCTTTGTGCCTGCCTATATCCGCCCTCTGTTTTGCGAAGGCAAAGGGCCGTTCCGCTGGGTAGCGCTGTCTGGCGATCCTGAAGATATCTACAAAACGGATGCCAAACTCAAAGAACTCTTTCCTGAGCATAAGACGCTGCATCGCTGGCTGGATATGGCGCAGGAACGCATCGCCTTTCAGGGCTTACCGGCTCGCATCTGCTGGCTGGGGCTGGGTGAGCGCCATCTTGCCGCGCTGGCGTTCAATGAAATGGTACGCACTGGCGAGCTGAAAGCGCCGATCGTGATTGGTCGCGATCACCTGGACTGTGGCTCCGTCGCTTCGCCAAACCGTGAAACCGAAGCCATGAAAGATGGGTCGGATGCGGTGTCAGACTGGCCGCTGCTCAACGCTCTACTCAATACGGCGGGCGGCGCGACCTGGGTGAGCCTGCATCATGGTGGTGGCGTGGGCATGGGGTTCTCACAGCACTCCGGTGTGGTCATTGTGTGCGACGGTACGGAAGCGGCTGATGCCCGCCTTGGCCGCGTACTGTGGAACGATCCCGCGACTGGCGTGATGCGTCATGCCGATGCAGGCTACGAGCTGGCACAGACTTGTGCGACAAAACATGGTCTGAACTTACCCATGCAATAAACCACAATGCCGGTATTTTTTGGATACCGTTAAGCTGAAAAAACGCTGTTCCGGGGCGTGCATGTCCGGAACAGCGGAGTAAAACGCATGAACAGGTTTACTCAGACTTAGCGGAGTTCAGCGTAATACGATCTACAGGCCCGACAATAAAGGTAGGTGGGGAACCAGGTCAGAAAGAACCCGGTAAGTGAGGTTACGCAGAACGGCCCAATATCACCTCCTATCATCATGCGGTTGACACAAACGTTTTTGAACTGGGCCAGCGTGATTTTCTCTGAGACTTTTTTGCCGCCAGCAATCGGCCTGCCATCACCACCATTTGCGTCGATCGGGTGGCTATGGGCCAACGCGCCGCAACCCTGCTGGCTGACCGTATCGAGCAGCGCCCGGGTGAAGAGAGCATTATTGATATCGGCTTTCATTTAATAAAACGCGCGTCGGCATAAAATCTGCCACGCCTGCACGCTTGTTTATTACTTATTCCATTTTGATTTAGCGCATTGTCCATTTTATCGCTTCTGGCGATAGACGCGCTGTCGCGCGGCCTCTAAAGTGAAGCTTCCTGAATGATATGGAGCGCGATACTGCATGACTCTTTCCTCTGCCCTACTCGATGATGCGCTGCGCTGGCGCCACCAGTTTCACCGCGAACCCGAACTGGGCTATCAGGAACATCAGACCAGCGACAAAGTTGCTCATGAACTTGAGCAGGCGGGCTTACAGGTGTTTCGCGGTCTTGCGGGTACGGGTGTGATTGGCACGCTGGAAAATGGCACCGGGCCGGTTATCGGCCTGCGGGCGGATATGGACGCACTGCCAATTAACGAAAAAGGCGATACCGCCTGGCGCTCCAGTAAACCCGGCGTGATGCATGCCTGCGGGCATGATGGTCACACCGCCATTTTGCTGGCGGCGGCGAAACAACTGGCTGCCACGCGCCAGTTTAGCGGCACGGTTCATTTTATCTTTCAGCCAGCGGAAGAGAACCTTGGCGGTGCCCGCAAGATGGTTGAAGAGGGGTTGTTCACACGTTTCCCTATGGATGCCGTTTACGCCATGCACAACTGGCCGGGCTTACCGCTGGGTTCGCTGGCGGTGAACGCCGGTGCGATGATGGCCTCGCTGGACGCCTTTGAAATTACCCTGAGTGGTAAAAGTTGCCATGCTGCTATGCCGGAAAGCGGTGCCGATCCAATGGTGGTAGCAGCTGAGCTGATCCTGGCCCTGCAAACCATTCCGTCACGTCGCCTGTCGCCCCTGTCTTCTGCCGTGGTGAGCGTCACCCAGATTCACGGCGGCGAAGCGATTAACGTCATTCCAGAACAGATTGTTCTGCGCGGCACCGTGCGTTGTTTGCAAGACGATGTACGCAATCGGGTTCATACGCTTATCGATGATTTTGTGACGACGCTGCCGAAACCCTTTGGCGTTTGCGGGGCGATTCGCTGGCTGCCTGGCTATCCGGTGACCACCAATCATGCCGGCCCGGCTCAGCAGGTGCATGACGTCGCCGTCAGGACTTTGGGCGAAGAACAGGCGCGCTGGCAGGTGAATCCCTCTATGGCTTCGGAAGATTTTGCCTGCATGCTGGAAGCCTGCCCCGGAGCCTATTTCTGGCTTGGCGCAGATGGTGCCACCCCATCCGCACCGCTACACAATGCCCACTACGATTTCAACGATGCACTGATTCCCACTGGTATTCGCTTTTGGCAAAACCTGGTGGAACACGCACTGCCGCAGGATCGCGGTTAAAAACCGGCCGCCGTCAGTCTTTCCAGACCCGCGTCCAGCGACGCACACTGAGCGCTGGCGCGCAGGCAGCAGGCAATTTGCAGTCGGAGAGCCTCAGGAAGAGGACGCTGATGATTCAGCACCTCTTGCGTCCAGCGGGCCGTTTCGGCTGCGGATTTGTCAGTTGGCAACGACACGGCGACTTCCGGCTGTCTCTCCACCCAGACTTCGGCCTGCTGCCCGTCGCCACCCACATAGCTGATGGCCGGGCAGCGCTGCGGATTAGCATAAACCTCGCCTTCTGTCCCGTTCAGCAGAATCGCTGGCGCATCAATCGCGCTAAAAAAGGTTGCGACGCGCGGTACATACTCCGGGTGAGACACGCTCGACAGGCGCAGTGCCTCGCGTTCAGCAAACGGCGTAGCCAGCTTCGCCAGCGTATGGGCGCTGTTACGTACGCCCATCCGCCAACGTAACGACAGCTGTTTTGCCATGGGCGGACAGAGGTTATCGATGGTGATAAAGACCAGCTCACCGTTGTCGAGTTTTGACTGGGCCTGCTCAGCCGTGGCGACCGGCGCGATGCCCAGCGCCGCAAAGACGGCTTCGCTGGTGACACGCGTTGCATCCTCACTCACACCATGAACCAGCACGGGAAAACCGAGCCTGTTCAGCACCAGCGCCAGTAATGGCGTCAAGTTGCCCTGACGCCGCGCGCCGTTATAGCTGGGGATGACGATGGGCATCGGCCGACCGGCTGGCGCATGCAGGCGCATCACCCGCGACTGCATCGCCTGATAAAACCCGCGCATTTCCGCTTCGCCTTCGCCCTTGATTCGCAGAGCGATTAAAATGCTGCCCATTTCAAGATCCGGCACTTCGCCGTCCAGCATCGCGCCGTAGAGTGCCACAGCACTGTCGAAATCAATATCACGGGCGTGATTCTTACCCCGCCCCACTTCTTTGATAATTTTATTCAGTTCCATCACGCATTTCCGGTCAGTGGCAACGACTTAACGCCGCTTCGCACGCGGTTTACGCGTGCCGGTATGGGGTTTGGTGCTTATGGCCTCGGGTTCGGGCGTTACCGGCTGCTCAATCGAAAACACCGGCAGCGCCGCTAACAGTCGGCTCCCGTAAGCTTTACTCAACAGGCGGCGATCGTAAATAACGATCTCACCGAAACACTGATGGCTGCGGATCAAACGTCCTACCTGCTGAATCAACGTAAAAGAGGCGCTGGGTAAACTTTGCACCTCAAACGGATAACGCTTTAGGCTCTTCAGCCATTCACCCTCGGTTAAAATTACCGGACTGTCTATGGGTGGAAAAGCAATTTTATGAATATGGACCTGGCTAAGCAGCTCGCCTTTTAAATCCAGCCCTTCTGCAAACGACTGCAGGCCGATCAAGATGCTGGTATCGCCCTGTTCTACCCGTTTACGGTGCAGCGCGATCAGGCGACTGCGCGGCTGATCGCCCTGTACCAGCATCGTCAGACGGAATTCCGGTAGCGCCTCAACAAACTGCTGCATGGCGCGTCCGCTGGCAAACAGTACCAGCACTCCTTTGTGCTTTTCAGCCTGCATTTGCTGGCGAAAAAAAGCCGCCATTTCCGCGATATGTTCCGCTTCATTTGCCATCAGAGGTTCGTAGCGCATCTGCGGGATTACCAGCTTGCCTTGATCGACATGGCTAAACGGCGACTCCAGCGCCACAAAACGGTCGCCCGCCTTTTCATTTAGCCCGGACATCTCCTGCAGACGGCTAAAGCTGTTTAATGAGCGCAGCGTGGCGGAGGTCACGACGACGTGGGGGATTTTACGCCACAGCATTTTTTCCAGCTGATCGCAGACGCGAATCCCCGCGCAGTGGAACAACAGATGTGCCTGACCGTCACGCAGTTCCCGGGTAATCCATTTTGAAACTGGCGCACCAGAGGCTTTTTCCATGGCGGCCAGCCGCCACAGTTTGCTGATGGACTCAAACCAGCCAAAGTGGCGATTAAGCTGTAATAAATTGCGGTGTAAACGCACCAGATCGACGCTCCCGGTTTGTTCACTCAGGGCGTTAATCAGCCCTTCACTCAGCCCGCGTAGTCCGTCGCTCAGCTTGAACAGCCGCGCGCACAGCGCCAGCAGCTCGTCAGGTAATGCGCCCAGGACAAAGCGAAATTCGCCCGGCTGATTGTGCGGCGGGAGTAACGGGTTTAACGCCTCACCGATGGTGGCTAACAGTTCGCGGAGTTCATCGCAATGGGCTTTAAGACGTTCGGGGTTGGCCAGCGGTGGCGGCGATTTGGGCCGCATCTGGCTCATTATCGCCTCCACCAGCTTCACAAACAGATCAAGCTGCAGGCTGGTCCAGCCCGGCGTGATATCTGCGCTCATCTCCAGCGCATCACGCGCCACTTCCGGCAGATGGTGCCCTTCATCCAGGACCAGCATCAGGTTTTTGGCCGGGGGCAGCACCGATTCGTTTTCCATGGCCGCCATCACCAGCGCGTGGTTAGCGACCACCACATCGACCTGCTCGATTTCCCGACGCGCAATGAAGAACGGGCATTCGCGGTACCAGCGGCAGTGCACGCCAAGACAGCTGGCTTTGTCAGTGGACAGACGTTGCCACAGGCTGTCACTGACGTTTTCCTCGCTGTGATCGCGCAGGCCGTCCCACTGGTAGCGGTCCAGTGACTTTTGCAGCCGTCCGCACTGGACCTGTTCTTCTTTGGTGCTGCTGATCGCCTCATCGTCCAGGTAGAAAAGCAGGTCGGCCTGCTGATTATCGTCTGCCACCAGCGCAGCCAGATTACGCGGGCAGACATAGCGCCCGCGCCCAAAGGCCGCAGTAAAGGTTAAATCCGGAATGATTTTCTTGAGTAGCGGCAGATCTTTGCTGAAGATTTGATCCTGCAACGCCACGTTTGCCGTGCTGATCACCAGCCGCTTCTCTTCTGCGCGGCTGACGGCGATGCCGGGAATAAGATACGAAAGGGTTTTGCCCACGCCCGTTGGCGCTTCTACTGCCAGATGGCGGCCGTCATCACCCGACAGGCATTTCGCGACCTCCGCGATCATCTGCCGCTGGGCCGGGCGAGGAATAAAGTCTGGCACCTGTTGCTGCAGCGCTTTATACCACTGTGCTATCTGGCTTTTTAATGCTGCTGTCAGGGCCATGTTAAGATTACCGCTTTACTAAATGGCCTGTATTTTTACACAGTATCGCAGTGCCGTCAGCTTTCAGGTCTGTTTTTTCGTGCTGGCTTCCGAAACGGCGGCGGATGTTGTTGGCTAAATGCCTGGATGCACACCGCCGGTGAGCGTTGCCCAGGGCTTCAGACTGCATGAGGCTGACGCACCCGTTCCAGGCGCGGGCTTTTATTGCAGCAGCTTGAACATCACCGTTGTCGCGTCCAGTTCGCCATGAATGGACTGTGCGTAGGATGGAATCGACCCCGCGACCTGCCAGTGCAGGGCACGATAAAGATCGCTGGCGACATCGCCCGTTCGCGTATCCAGTACCAGTAAATTTTTCCCCTGCTGGCGTGCGCGTTGTTCGGCCTGCTGCATTAGCCTGCGCGCAATTCCCTGCCGTCGCGCCTGTGGGTGCACCAGCAGCTTGCTGACTTCGGCCCGATGGTCCCCATTGGGCATGGCGCTGTAGTTGAGCATAACGGTCGCCACGACGCGGTCATGCTGGCGGGCGACCAGCAGTTCACTTTGGCCTTTTTCCAGCCCATCAAGCTGTCTCTGCCAGAAAAGCTGCATGACCGCAGTGTCGTCAGGATCGATAAAACCCACGCTGGCCCCGTCGGCGACACAGGCCTGTAAAACCTGCACCAGTTCGGGTAAGACCTGCAGTGCCTCACCGGCACTGAGTTGCTGATATGTCATCATGATTTACACACCACCAGTAAGTAGCGAGCGCCTTCGGTAAGATGCGCCTGAAAAGCAGACGCGCCGGTCAGATGGAAGCGCAGGCTGTCGCCCGGCCCCAGTAACCAGCTCTGGGCACCCATCGTTATGGTCAGTTGCCCCTGACGCATCCAGATATGTTGCTCCATGCCCTGCAGCGGTGGGGCATCATATTCGATGCGCGCGCCGGGCCGCAGCGTGCCTTCTATAAGTTCACAGCGAAAATTATGGGCGGGCGGTGAGACGTTGCGGCGGCTAAACCCTGTCGCTTCATCGTTCCATACCGGCTGATGTTCAGGGGGGATCAGCAGATCGCTGCCCTCTTCGACTTCGCTCAGCAGGCGCGACATCGTCAGGCTATAGGCAACACACAACCGGTTAAGCAGTGCGGCCGTTGGGCTGGTTTCCCCGCGCTCGATACGCGATAATGTTGGCCGGCTAATACCTGTGGCGGTAGAGAGTTCATCCAGTGACCAGCCCTGTTTGAGACGCAATTCTGCCAGGCGAGCCGCTAACCGCTGTTCCGTATTATCAAAAGACATTCTTATCTCACTTATGAAAATAAAATCTCATAATTGAGATAGAACAACATTTAAGCGCAGCCGTCAAGTTGTACACCTAAAAATTGGTTGTACAACTTAACAGGCTTCGTTATGGTGGTCTCACTCAGGTCAGTGAAAGAGGTAAATATGACCGTATACAGTATCGGCGATGTCGCCGAGCGCTGTGGCATAAACCCGGTTACCTTACGCGCCTGGCAACGACGTTATGGACTCTTGAAGCCACAACGCACCGAAGGCGGTCATCGACAGTTCGATGAAGAAGATGTTCAGCGTATTCAGGAAATTATGCGCTGGATTGAAAGTGGAGTACCAGTGGGCAAAGTTAAAGCGCTACTGGAAGGTGGAGATGTTGACGCCCATGATGGCTGGACGGCCATGCAGGACGAACTCATCAGCATTCTGCGCCATGTAAGGCCGGCTAAGCTACGCAATAAAATCGCCTTAATTGGTCGCGAATATGCGGTCGATGCCCTAATCGATCATGTTTTTATGCCTATAAGGCAGAAGCTCAGTCTTGATCAAAATACCGCACGCACCATGTGCAGCCTGCTGGATGGCATTTTGATCGACTATGTGGCGTTTTGTCTGGCTTGCAATCGTAAAAAAGCCGGTCAGGAAGCGCTGATTATTGGCTGGGGCATTGAAGATCGTACGCGCATCTGGCTGGAAGGCTGGCGTTTATCCCAGCATGGCTGGCGCATTGATGTGCTCGCAGAACCCCTCGACGTTCCCCGTCCGGAGCTGTTCCCGGGGCTGAATATGTTTGTTTTTACGGGTAAAAGACTGACGCGCCGCCAGCAGGAACAGTTGGCACACTGGCAGGAACAGGGATTCTCTGTGCGTTTGCACGACGTACACTGAGACAAAAACGCACGCTCGGCACTATGACGGCTGCCTTGCGCGCGCTATCATCCCCGCCTCGACGTCATCACCCTCAGGTTATTTATGAACTGGAAAAAAACCTTTTTTGCCACGCTGTTCGCCATTATGGCTATCGGCGGCACCAGTGGACTTATGCTGGTTGGCTATTCACTTATCGTTCATTCACGCTAAAACGGCGCTGGAGCCGCTCAAAAAGCCGATCACTAACGATGGCCAGCAGCGCCACCAGCAACGCTCCCTGAATCACGTAGGCCGTATTAAAACCACTTAAACCGATGATGATGGGCGAGCCCAGGCTTTTTGCCCCGACCGTGGAGGCAATCGCGGCCGTGCCAATGTTGATAATGACGGCGTTGCGTATCCCCGCAATAATCACCGGCGCCGCCAGCGCAAGTTCCACCTGCCACAAACGCTGCCAACTGCTCATGCCTACACCGACCGCGATCTCACGGCTGCTGGCAGGGACACCATCAAGCCCCGCTAAGGTTCCCTGCAAAATCGGCAGTAACCCATAAAGCAGTAATGCCACAATAGCAGGCCATGCGCCAAACCCCATGACGGGCACGGCAATCGCCAGGACCGCGACCGGCGGGATCGTCTGTCCGGCAGCGGCAAGGGTTTCCAGCAGCGGCCGGAAAGCCCGCCCCGCGTGGCGAGTCACCAGTACGCCACTTCCCACGCCGAGCATAATGGCCATCAGGCTGGCGGTCACCACAAGAAACAGGTGCGCCAGGGTGAGCTGCCAGAAGCTGTCCTGCTGATAGAGCGGACGGGCAAGATCGGGAAACCAGGCAGCAAACAGCGGACCGCTGTAAGGCATTGCCGCCAGCAGCCCCAGATAGAGCAGCACCAGCCACAGCAGAGGATCGGCTAACCGTCGCATCACTGGCCCTCTGAGTGATGAAGCAGGTCGCTAAAGTAGAGAACGCCCAGGGGTTGCTGATGCGCATCTACCACCGGCAGTTTATCCGTGCCGCGGCTGATAAATTGCGATAGCGCCTCACGTAGCGTCAGTTCAGCGGTGACCGGCTCGGTCTCCAGCCATTCCCCACGGCGCACCGCACTTCCCACTTGCCCAAGCGCCAGCCGCCGCAGCCCCATTTCACTGCGCCCCAGAAAATCACGCACAAAGTCATTGCCTGGCCGGGTCAGCAGTTCTATCGGTTTGCCCTGCTGTACAATCTCACCGTCGTGCATAAGCACGATGTTATCGGCCAGGATCAGGGCCTCATCGATGTCATGCGTGACCAGCACGATAGTGCACCCTGAGAGATGGTGAATGCGCAGCATCTCCTGTTGCAGCGCACTGCGCGTCACCGGGTCCAGTGCGCCAAAAGGCTCATCCATCAGTAGCACCTCCGGATCGGCCGCCAGCGCCCGCGCGACACCAACGCGCTGCTGCTGTCCACCTGAAAGCTGATGCGGATAGCGGCTGAGTAAGGCAGGATCTAAATTCAGTAGCGCGATCAGCTCGGCAATACGTTCACGCCGCCGTGCTTTTGACCAGCCCAGCAAAGCGGGCACGGTGGCTATATTCTTTTCAATCGTCCAGTGTGGAAACAGACCAATCGACTGAATGGCATAGCCCATACGACGGCGCAATGCCTGCGCATCAAGTTGGCGAATCGACTGGCCCGCAAAACGGATGTCTCCCTGGTCATACTCCACCAGGCGGTTAATCATTTTCAGTGTGGTCGACTTACCGGAGCCTGAGGTGCCCAACAGCACGCTAAAGGTGCCCTGTTCGACGGTCAGCGACAGGTTTTTCACCGCGGCTTTACCGGCAAAAAACGTGGTGACATTATCAAACTGAATCATCTTTTCTCTCCAGCAGGGAAATCAACAGTCGAAATAACGCATCCAGCGTCACCGCCATCGCGATAACCGGTATCACGCCCAGCAGCACTAAATCCAGCGCGTTGCTCAGCAGCCCCTGGAAGATAATCGCGCCGAATCCGCCGGCACCGATAAGGGCTGCCACCACCGCCATGCCCAGCGTCTGCACCACCACCACCCGCACACCTGCCAGCCATACCGGCAGGGCCAGCGGCACATCTACCGCGAAAAACTGTTGTCTGCCAGTCAGCCCCATGCCGCGCGCACTTTCGCGCACCTCCGGCGGCACCTGTTGCAGTCCGGTGATGACGCTGCGTACCAGCGGCAACAGCGCATACAGCACCAGCGCAATCAGCGCGGGCGCCATGCCAATGCCGCTGATTCCCCACATGCCTGTCCATGGAAAGCGTTTTGCCAGCCCCGCCAGCGGGGCGATTAATAAACCAAACAGCGCCACGGAGGGCACCGTCTGAACCACATTCAGCACCCCGAATACGCTGCTTTGCCAGCCAGGATAGCGGTAAAGTGCACTCCCCAGCGGGAAGGCGATCAGCAAAGCAGGCAGCACGGTCGCGGCTAATAGCGTCAGATGACGCAGTAAGGCCGCATCAAACACCGCCTGGCGATTGGCATACTCTTTCAGTAAGGAAAGATGGGCCAGCTGGCCGCTGAACAGCAGCCAGAGGGGAAGAAGCCATACCAGGAGATTCAGTAACAGCTGCCACACTTTATGACGGGTTAACGCCCGTGCGGTGTCCGTGATCAGCAACAACGTGACGGCACTGGCGCACCACATGCCGCTTGCAAAACGGGTGCGCGCTAACCGGCTGCCCTGTTCGGCCAGTATCCTGGCCTGATCGCCGCTGAGCCAGATCATCGCGGCCAGCAGCAGGGCTGCGCTCATTAACTGCAGCGCAAAACGGACACGCGTTGGTCTGGCCCACACCAGCAACCACAGCAAAGCCAGCAGGGGCAGAATCACCATGCCATGCGCCGTTTGCCAGAACATCAGCGGCTGCCCTGCCACCAGACGATTGGCGGCAAAACTGACAAACGGCAGGCAGCTCAGCATCAGGCTCAGTAACAGAACCAGCACCAGGGCGACCGGCTGTCGCCTTGACCGGTTTAGCGCTTCCTGCGATAGCAACATCGGCTACAGCAGCTTGTTCTGAACTAACCACGCTTTCGCCACGCTGTTGGCATCCTGGCCCTCGACTGCGATTTTGGCGTTCAACTGCTGCAATGTTTTTTCATCCAGCGCGCTGAAAACGGGTTTTAGCCACGCGTCCATTTGGGGGTAAGCCTTGAGGACCGCTTCACGCACGACCGGTGTGGGAGCATAAATGGGCTGAACGCCTTTAGGATCGCTCAGGGTTTTCAGACCCAGCGCGGCAACCGGGCCATCGGTACCGTAAGCCATGGCGGCGTTGACGCCGGAGGTTTGCTGCGCGGCGGCACCAATAGTGACAGCAGTATCGCCTCCCGCCAGCGACAGCAACTGATCCTGCTTAAGCGTAAAACCATAGGCTTTTTCGAATGCGGGCAGTGCATCGCCGCGTTCGATAAATTCCGCTGAAGCCGCCAGCTTAAAGGTGCCGCCTTTTTTTAAATAGACGCTGAGATCGTCCAGGGAGTTAAGCTGGTTTTTCTCGGCTACATCATTGCGCACCGCGATGGTCCAGGTGTTGTTAGCCGGTGCGGGCGTCAGCCACACCAGATGGTTTTTCTCGGCATCCAGTTTTTTGACTTTTTCATAGCCTTCCCGGGCATTTTTCCAGGCACTGTCTTTTTCGTCGTTAAAAAAGAAGGCGCCGTTGCCGGTGTATTCCGGATAGATATCCAGCTCTCCTGCGGTAATTGCCCCCCGCACCACCTGAGTGGCACCGAGCTGGATTTTATTGACGGTTTTGACGCCGTGCTTCTCCAGCACCAGCAGAATGACATTGCCCAGCAGGGAACCTTCCGTATCAATCTTGGAGCCCACCCGTACCGGATCGGCAGCGTGCGCCATCCCCAGACTAAGCAGTAAAACGCTGATGCCGACCAAACCGCGCATGTTTGCCATGTTACTTTCCTTATTAAATCATTCACCTGGAGTTGCGGTTGGCCGTGTGAATACCGTAACAGGCGCGCCCACCGTTTTTATTCGCTGCAATATTTTATTCGCTGCAATAAAAGCGTAGCCTGGCAATCGCATTGCGCGACCTGTTTTGTCCTGAAATCCGATGCCACTAAACCCTGACCGCACTGGTCAGGGTGCGCAGGTTAGGCCGGGAAGTTGAAACGGTCGAGATAGGCAGGAATACGGGGAAACGTATGGAGGAACCAGGGCGTAAACTGCTGCGGCTGCTGCTGCATTTGCTGTGCAATGTCCTGCATCGAGCGATAATCAAATGCGTCCGCCTCTTGCGGATTAAGCTGTGGCAGCTCGTCGCTGACCGCGAAAAACACATGACCGTACTCATGCTCTGTCAGCCCGTTACTGAGCGGCAGGTTATAGCTCAGCTCAAAGATGGGGGAAAGCGACAGCGTCATCCCCATTTCTTCACGCAGACGGCGTTCGGCCGCATCTTTGGTGGATTCATGAGGATAAGGATGTCCACAGCAGGTATTACTCCACAATCCGCCGCAGTGATATTTATCACTGGCGCGACGCTGAAGCAGTAGCTCTTGCCGGGCGTTAAAAACGTACACCGTTACCGCGCGGTGCAGTAATCCTTTTTCATGCACTTCCAGCTTTTCCATTTTGCCGGTGGGACGATCAAGATGGTCGACGAGGATAACTTCAATAGCAGACATGAGGATTCCTTGAGTTTATTCCTCATTATTCTGGCACAAGATCGGAGGGGTTGAGGGGATAAAATTGTGCTGTTTATGCACAAATCTGACAGAGGACGGCCCTGACGGCAGAAAACGTCAGGCCAGCCGAGGCTGGCCTGACTGTCGATTACAGTTTGAAACTCTGTACGACCTGTTCCAGTTGAAGACTCTGCGCTTCCATCGCCTGAGCGGCAGAAGACACCTCTTCCACTAACACGGCGTTCTGCTGAGTCGTCCCGTCAAGCTGGGTGATCGCGACGTTAACCTGCTCGATGCCCATGCTCTGCTCACGGCTGGCGGCCATGATCTCGCTCATCAGCGTCGTCACGCTGCTTACGCCCTGCACCAGTTCGTCCATGGTCTGGCCTGCCTGTTCAACCAGTTGACTGCCTGCATCGATATTAGCGACTGACTCTTCAATCAGTTTTTTAATTTCGCGGGCTGAGTTGGCTGAGCGCTGCGCCAGGTTGCGCACTTCCGATGCGACCACGGCAAAACCCCGGCCTTGTTCGCCAGCACGTGCCGCTTCAACAGCGGCGTTCAGGGCCAGGATATTGGTCTGGAAGGCGATGCTGTCGATGACGCTGATGATATCGACCACCTTACGCGAAGAGTGGTGAATCTCGCCCATGGTCGTTACCACCTGACGGACAACCTCCGTTCCACGCGCCGCAACCTTCGAAGCCTCACCGGCCAGCTGGTTAGCATGGGTAGCATTGTCGGCGTTCTGGCGGACGGTGCCGGTCAGCTGCTCCATTGAGGCCGCCGTTTCAACAATCGAACTGGCCTGATCTTCCGTTCGTGACGAAAGGTTAGTGTTGCCGCTGGCAATTTCACGCGACGCTGCGGATATGGCCAGCGCACTGCTGCCCACCTGCTGCATTAACCCCTGTAGGTAACTGATAAAGTGGTTAAAGCTCTGCGCTACCGCATTAAACTCCGGGCTGTTACTGGCTGGCAGACGCTGGGTTAAATCGGCACCGCCGGTCGACAAGGCTTCGATATTTTGGTTGAGCATGCTCAAACGCTTCATCATTGCGCGCATAAAACCCAACAGCACCAGCAACAGAATAATGGCCAGTGGGATCTGCACCAGACCCAGGCGCATCAGCATATTGTGAGACTGGGCTTTCAGCAGGCTGGACGATACGCTACTGGCCAGATACCACGGGCTGCCCGGAATGGCCTGCAGAAACAGCGTTTGCTCGCCGTCATTGCCGCTGTAAGTGGATTCCGTTGACTGCGTGCCTGCACTGGCAAGCAGCGCTTTGAGTGGTGCAGCCATGGGGTTTTGCAGGTCGCTCAGGTTTTCGAGTTTTGGCGTGCCGTTAACCAGCGCCGCATTTCCCACGACTTTGCCGTCGGCCTCAACGATCAGTACGTCTCCATGAATCGCCTCGCCCATTTTTTTAGCCAGTTGGTTGAAGAAACCCAGCGTAACGTCGATGGTTGAAACGCCCCAGACGGAGCCGTCGCGGTAGATTGCCATGGCGCAGTTGGTACGCGGCTGTGGGCTGGCGGCGTCCTGATAGGCTTTAGCCCAGGCGCACTGCCCTTTTGGTGCCGCCATACCGTCTTTATACCAGGGCTGCTCCCAGTATTTGTCGGCTGCATCAGAGTTCCAGTAGGTATTAACCTGCAGCTTGTTGCTGGTATCGCGTGCAAAAAAGCTGCTGTCTTTCTCTTTACCCGCCTCCCGACGATTGGGTAAAGGCCAGATCCCGCCGCCGAAGACGTTACTGTCCTGATACTGGTTGACCAATGCTGGTAATAAGGTGTCGATGGCGGCGCTGTCGATCACCGACGCGGCCTCGGTGATGGCACGTTGCTGTGCCTGCACACGGTTCATTTGCTCAACAATGCCCGTTGCCAGGGAATCCACCTGATAGCGAATCAGGCGGCTTTCATTGTCGACCAGTTGCGGTGCGACAAACTGGTTGATCACCCAAACAGTGATCAACACTAGCGCAACAAAGAAGCCGATGAGTGTTGCTGTGAAGCGGGATTGCGTGGTCTTTAACATCATTGTTCCCCTGGACCTTTCGTGGCGCTATTGCCTGATCGGGGTTAACGGCACGGCAAAGGGGAACTTGAGTAGACCAGATCACAAATTTAACAAGTCATTTAACAATAAAGAAATTTAATTACGCCATGTCAGTAACTTTTTTAAGCCAGGCGGTATCACCGCCCTGTCTGCGGTGATTATTCTGTCTTCACGACCTGCTCGCGCGGGCGGAATATATGCGTATTCCCGCTGGCGGAGAGCCGCTCACGCAGGTGCTGCCCGCCCTGGGCTTCGCTCTGGGCAAACTGGCGTTCCGCTTCGGTGACTGGCGTGGCCCACAGCAGCGTTGGCCGGTCACCCTCGCGCCGCGGCAACGAAAACTGGGCACTTTCCGGGGCCAGTTCGTTCGCTAACAGGTAACTTTCAAACCCCACCGGTGCCACCTCGGACGCCAGCGTATGTCCCTCACCCAGCCAGGTCAGTCGCGCCCAGGGCAGATGCACAAATTCCGCCAGTGCACTGGCCATCTGTACCGCATTGCTTTCTGTCATCACCTCGCCATCGACCGCCATCGCCAGCTCTGCGCGGCGATACTGTGGTGCCAGCTCATCAAACAGAAAATCGACCTGCGGCATGGGACGAATGCTCATACCCAGCGTCAGGAAATACCAGATGCCCTGGTGATAGTGCTGAGACAGGGCCATGGGCGGCCAGTTACCCTGATCGATAGCATAGTATTTTACCGACTCACCAAACTGCGCCTGATAGCAGGCCAGTAAATCCTGTTGCACCTTGTCCCATTCACTTCCGTCGTGCCATTCACGCCAGAACTGGCGCTGCTGTTCGGCAAGCGCATAGTAATGATTGGTGGAGGCAGACCCGAGCGGTGCGGTAAGACGGTTCTTTTTGATACAGCCCGCTGAAAAGCTGACCTGTTTATCCTGATACAGGCTCCAGCCTGGGATCACCGCCAGCAGTTGCCCGTAGTACCACAGTGCCGCACCCGCATCGCCCGGTTCCCAGAGTATTTGCAGGCCCGCCGCATCCAGTGGCGGTTCAGCGTCCAGATTACGGCAGTATTCCGCACTCAGCAGAGGGGCAATGCCCTGCTCCATGGCCTGATGATCTTCCTCGACAGGGGCAGGTAGCAGGTTACGTAACCAGCAGCCACGCACCGCAAACTGGCTACGAAACAGATCGGTGGGCCAGATATAGAAATAAGCAGTACGCGCATCCTGTTCGACAATGGCCGTCAGGGTGCGCTGCTGATTGTGGACTTCAGCAATCAGTGATTGATACGTCATAGCGCCTCGACAATACTTGAGGAATCCATTTTCCCCGAGGTTAGAGCAGGATCACGTCTGTCGCTATGACAGGCAAGGGTAAAACTCTCAAAGTGGATGTGTTCAGGCAGGATGAGAAGCAGAGGGGTAAGAACCGCGCCCCCCGAAGGGCAAAACGGTTCTTACATCTGCAAGGCCAGGGACGCTGGCCCGTGCTGAGGATTACTGGTAGGTAAACTGGGTGTTTTGCGTACGGACAGAGTCCAGACCAATCATCACGTTGAATTTGCCCGGCTCGGCAACCTGCTTCATCTGCTGATTCCAGAACTTCAGCGCATCAACGTCAATCTTGAAGGTGACCTGCTGGGATTCACCCGCTTTCAGCATAATGCGTTTAAAGCCGTGCAACTCTTTTACCGGACGGCTGATGCTGGCAACCGGATCGTTCAGGTAAAGCTGAACTACGGTTGCACCATCCACTTTTCCGCTGTTAGTCACGGTGACGCTGGCATCAATGCTGCCGTTGTGCGCCATCGTTTCGGATGACAGCGTGACCGGCGATACGGTGAACGTGGTGTAGCTCAGACCATAACCAAACGGATAAAGCGGGCCGTTTTCCGCATCATAATAGTGTGATGTGTACTTGTTCGGCTTGGCAAAATTGTAAGGACGACCGGTTGGTAAATGGTTGTAATAGATCGGAATCTGTCCCACTGAACGGGGGAAGGACATCGGCAGTTTACCCGATGGGTTGTAATCGCCAAACAGCACATCCGCGATAGCATTGCCCCCTTCCGTGCCGCTGAACCAGGTTTCCAGCATGGCATCGGCCATTCTGTCTTCATCAACCAGCGTCAATGGGCGACCATTCATCAGTACAATCACCAGCGGCTTGCCTGTGGCTTTCAATGCGGCTAACAGCTTCTGTTGCGAAGGTGGGATCATCAGATTACTGCGGCTGGACGCCTCGTGCGCCATGCCCTGCGCTTCCCCTACCGCCGCCACGATCACATCAGCCTGCTTCGCCTTTTCGACGGCCTCATCAATCATGGCCTGCGGCGAACGCGGATCGACGGCTACGGCCGGTTCATACATGTTGAGGAAGTCCTGAATGCCTTTGTTATCTGACACATTGGCACCTTTGGCATACAGCAACGTGGCTTTGCCTTCCGTCGCGTTTTGCATGCCCTGCAGCAGCGAAACTGACTGTTTGGCGACGCCCGCCGCCGACCAGCTTCCCATCACGTCACGCTGGCTGTCGGCAAGCGGTCCGATTAAGGCAATGGTGCCGGATTTCTTCAGCGGTAAGGTATCAAGGCGGTTTTTCAGCAGCACCATACTTTTGCGCGCCACGTCACGGGCTTCAGCACGGTGTAAACGGCTTTCCGCGTTGGTATCCTGTGGATCGCTCTCTTTCGGTCCAAGGTGACTGTAGGGATCGTTAAATAATCCCATATCGTATTTCACGTTTAATACGTGCCGTGCCGCATCATCGATTTCGGCTTTGCTGACGACGCCACGCTTCACTAAGTCGGGCAAATACTGGCTATAGTATTCATCGCTCATACTCATATCGACGCCAGATTTAATGGCAATACGTACCGCGTCCTGCGGATCGCTGGCCACACCATGCTTGATCAACTCTTTGATTGCACCGTGGTCGCTGATGGTGATCCCTTTGAATTTCCATTCATGACGCAGCAGATCTTTTAGCAGCCAGCTGTCGGCCGTGGCGGGCACGCCATTAATTGAATTCAGCGCGACCATCACGCCGCCGCTGCCGGCATCCAGCGAGGCTTTATACGGCGGCAGGTAATCCTGGAACATGCGCTGCGGGCTCATATCCACGGTGTTGTAATCCCGTCCGCCTTCCACCGCGCCGTAGAGCGCAAAGTGTTTCACGCTGGTCATAATGTTGTAGCGGTCCGCGGGGCTTTTGCCCTGCATCGCCTGCACCATGGTGCGTCCCATGGCAGAGGTTAAATAAGTATCCTCACCGAAGCCTTCTGAAACCCGGCCCCAGCGTGGTTCCCGGCTGACGTCAACCATCGGTGCCCAGGTCATATTTAACCCATCGTCCGCCGCTTCATAGGCGGAAATACGGCCCACATCGTGCACGGCGTCGAGATCCCAGCTTGATGCCAGTGCCAGCGGGATAGGGAAAATCGTTCGCTGTCCGTGTACCACGTCATAAGCAAAAAACAGGGGAATTTTCAGGCGACTCAACTGCATGACCTGATCCTGCATCGCGCGAATATCCTGACGCGTTACGGTATTAAAAATGGCGCCAACCTGACCTTTATGGATCATCTCACGCACGGCTTCTTTTGGCGTATCCGGCCCCACGCTGATTAACCGTAGCTGGCCGATTTTCTCGTCCAGGGTCATTTTTTTCAGCAGGTTGTTCACGTAGGCATCACGCGCCTGTTCAGTCATGGGATGGTGAGCGGTGGGCTCCCCGGCAAATGCAGGTTGCATAGCAAGGGAAACAGCGAGGCTAACAGAGCAAATCCATTTCATCAGGTTGGGTTCTCTTAAGTAACTGCGCAATATCGACTAAATGCAGGATGCCATCTTCAGAGCATAGCATGTAGCCTGCCGCTATCACACTGCGCCCAATGCAACTCACGTGCTACAGTAATGACGCATGCATAAGACAAGGGAATTGCCCATGATGACACCTTCTGCCCTGATCGCCGATCTCCGCCGCCTGGTCGGCTCTGGTAACCTACTTACCGAGGCTGCTCACACCGCCCGCTATCGCAAAGGCTTCCGTTCTGGTGACGGAGATGCTCTGGCCGTGGTCTTTCCTGCGACGCTGCTGGAACTGTGGCGCGTACTGCAAACGCTGGTTAATGCGGATGCCATTATTCTGATGCAGGCAGCCAATACCGGCCTGACTGAAGGATCGACGCCGCAGGGGAACGACTACGACCGCCCGCTGGTGATTATCAGTACTCTGAGGCTGGATAAGCTACAGCTGATCGATAAGGGCAAACAGGTGCTGGCTTTTCCGGGCAGTACGCTGTATCAGCTGGAAAAAATGCTTGCGCCGCTGGGCCGTGAACCGCATTCCGTGATTGGATCATCCTGCATTGGCGCGTCGGTGCTGGGCGGCATCTGCAACAACTCCGGCGGTTCGCTGATCAAGCGCGGCCCGGCGTACAGTGAGATGGCGTTGTTTGCCCAAATTGATGCCCAGGGACGGCTGAAGTTAGTCAACCATCTCGGTATCGATCTGGGTACCTCGCCGGAAGAAATTCTGGGACGGCTGGACGATGACCGCTGGCAACCGAACGACGTTTTGCATGACGGCCGCCATGCGTCCGACCACGACTATGCCGAACGCGTGCGCGACGTCCATGCCGATACGCCCGCCCGCTTTAACGCCGATGCCCGCCGCCTGTTTGAAGCGTCCGGCTGCGCAGGTAAGCTGGCGGTGTTTGCGGTGCGCCTGGATACTTTTGCGCGCGAACCCCAGCAGCAGGTGTTTTATATCGGCACCAATGATGCCAGCGTCCTGGGCGATCTGCGCTGTCATATGCTGGCGAATTTTAAAAACCTGCCCGTCGCCGCTGAATATATGCATCGGGATATTTACGACATCGCCGAAGTGTATGGCAAAGACACCTTCCTGATGATTGATAAGCTGGGCACCGACAAGATGCCGCTGTTTTTCACGCTCAAAGGCCGGGTTGATGGCTGGTTAAATAACCTGTCGTTTATCAAACCCCATTTAAGCGATCGACTGCTGCAACGCCTCAGCCGTCTCTTTCCTGCACATCTTCCCAGGCGCATGAAACAGTACCGTGATAAATACCAACATCATTTGATGCTGAAAATGTCGGGCGACGGCATTGCGGAAGCACGCGACTACCTGCGTGAGTTTTTTCGCGAGGGCGGTGGCGAGTTTTTCGAATGTGAAGGCAAAGAAGGGGCGCACGCCTTCCTGCATCGGTTTGCCGCAGCAGGCGCGGCGGTGCGTTATCACGCGGTTCATGCTGATGAGGTGGAAGATATTCTGGCGCTGGATATTGCTCTGCGTCGTAACGATAAAGCGTGGTTTGAAAACCTGCCTGATGAGATTACCCAGTCATTAAGCCATCGCCTCTATTACGGGCACTTCTTCTGTCATGTCTTCCATCAGGATTACATTGTGAAAAAAGGCGTTGACGTGCATGCGTTAAAAGAAAAGATGTTGGCCATTTTGCATACTCGCGGCGCGGAATATCCGGCAGAGCATAACGTCGGGCATCTTTATGAAGCCCAGCCGCAGCTGGCCTCGTTTTATCGCAAGCTCGATCCGACAAACAGCTTTAATCCGGGAATTGGTAAAACCAGTAAACTGAAAGGCTGGGCGGTAAAGCAGCCCTGATTGCGCAAAAAGCATATCGACACCGAGAAATACGGGCGGCTGGCAAAAATGGCCGCCCGTTTATTTAGCGAGGCTGCTCGTCTGACGTCAGGTCAGAAGCCGCGTCAGCAGCAACCAGCTGGCGGCGCTCAATAATCATGGTTTGCGGCGTAGACAGGACAATGCCCTCTTTGCGTAAGCGGGTCAGAATATCGAACAGCAGATCGCTCTTTGCCCCGGCGATCTGGCGCTGACTGGCGACGTTGCCGGTGACGCTCAGCACAATGCCTTGGGACGTAAGATCTTTGAAAGACACCGAGGGTTCCGGGTTCTCCAGGATGCGCTCGTTTTCCTCATACACTTCCAGCAGGATCTCCCGTACCCGCACCGGATCAATATCCAGCGGGAACGTGAGCGTAATGGTCACTACGCCCTGGGCATTGCCCATGGTGGCGTTACGCACGTTTTGAGAGATGAACTGCGAGTTAGGTACGATCACCGTCGATTTATCCCCTAACTGAATTTCGGTGGCACGCACGTTGATGCGGCGAATATCCCCCTCAACCCCGCTGATCGTCACCAAATCCCCAACTTTGACCGGGCGTTCGGTCAGCAAAATCAGACCGGAAATAAAGTTTTTAACGATTTCCTGTAGACCGAAACCAATACCTACCGACAGGGCACTGACGATCCAGGCCAGTTTGTTCCACTGTAGTCCCATGATTGACAGCGTCAGCAAAATAATCAGGACATAGCCTACGTTGCTGAACAGCGTCACCAATGACATGCGCATGCCGCTGTCCATCGTGGTCTTTGGCAGGAAGTCGTTATCAAGCCAGCGACGTACCGAGCGCAGGATGTAAATGCCGACGATCAGGCACAGCAGCGCGTTAACCAGGTGCGCCGGGACAATATTCAGCGACTCAAGGCCCTTACCGCCCCAAAACTCAATCGCCTTTTGCAGCAGCTCAATCGGGGTTGAGGAGGCAAAGGTGCCGTTCAGCAATGCCAGGGCCACGAACAAGATCAGGAAGGTTTTGCCGATCGCCGCAAGAATGATGGCAACCTGCTGCAGGTGGCGCTCATCAATATTCAGTGAGCCCTGAATGCGCTTGCCCGTGGTGTTATTGACTGAGAACAGGCTTTCACAGCCGTCGTTAATCAGATGGCTGAGTATGTAAAACGAACCAAACAAAATGCCACACCACACCAGCTCGTAGCTTAAAAACCGCGCCAGCGTGACGTAACCAATCACCAGCGACCCCAGAATCGTCAGGGAGGTCAGCGTCAGGGCCATCTGAATCAGCCCGACCAGCGTAGAGCGCGCTTCCGGCGGCGTTCCTTCCTGGGCCAGACGCCGACGTACGCGCTTGGTGCGCATGCTGATTGCCAGCGCCGTGCTGCCGATGAGCAAGGCGGTCAGGCCATTGGCAAAAATACTGGTATTCAGGCTGGTACCGGCGGTGTAGTTAAAGGACTCCACCGTCTGGAAAATAAACACCAACAGTGCGGTAATCGGCGGGAAAGGTTTCAGGGCCAGCGCCACCTCATTGGAAATGGTGGGTAAACGCCAGCTTGGGCGACGCGTGGACAGGAAGGCACGCCCCAGCCCGGCAATCAAACCGCTATAAACGCTTAATTCGACCAGGCGGTAGATAAAATCCTGCACGTCGCTGGACACTTCATCACGGCGGGTAAAGGCCTGGGACACAAACGCAAAGGTCAGTACCACCGCCGCCAGGCTGGTCAGGGCCACGGCGGTCGCTAAAAAGCTACGGCGCAGGCGTCCTTCCGGCAATTTGTTGATGCTGACCCAGGCTAAAAACTCTTCACCATAGCGGCGTCCCAGCGTCATCACCAGCACGGCGGCCAGCAACCAGCCAATCGTGCCAAGACGCCAGCCCGATTCCCAGGACAACGAGGCGGTATTCTTGAGCTCACTTAAGAAATCGCCAATTTTTTCATCGTCAAGATCCTGGCTGCTAAATACCGGCGACCAGAAACGCGGCCCAAAAATGCTGCCGGAGTTAAGTGCCAGTTTGTTTTTTAGCTGATCGCGACGCAGATTGACGATTTGCGATGACAGCATCAGGGCACTGTTTTTAATGCCTTCCGCCTGCTTAATCTGATCGTCGAGCTTACTTTTCTGACTTTCCAGCGCGCTGCGTTTGCGCGTGACGTCTGCCGTCTCTTTTACGCCACTCTCCGGCTTGGGTGCCGGACCAAGCACCGCCAGCTGAGCTTCGAGCTGCTGACGATCGGGCTGCAAAGCCTGAGCAAGCGTATCGGTATTGCCTGACAGCTCCAGCGCCATTTCATTAAGTCGGCTGAGCTTGTTCTCGTCACTTTCAACGGACACCTGGCTCTTAATTTTGTCGAGGATTTTCTGCATCTTGGGCAGATCGACAGACGCGTTGACCTTGGGCTTGTCATCGGGCTGCTGCGTCGCGGGGGTCGCCTGAGCCGGATCATCCGCGGCAACGCTTAACGCAGGCGCAAGGGTGAACGACGCTAAAAATATCAGAATAATAAACGATCGTAACGTAAGCATATGAATGAGATTCCGGCACAGTAATCAGGCGAATCACCCTCGCCATTTGCGGGTAGTTTAGGTGGTCGCCTGCCATGAAACTATAGGAATACCGATCAATATCGACCGGGCCGCCAGCAACGACCCGGCGAGGTTTTATTCTTCAGTAGAACCGCTGGCGGCGTTGCTGGCAACCTCACCCGCTTTCTGTTTTTTGTAGGCCAGCGCAGCAGCCGGAACCGGCGCAGCTTTGCCCGTTTCCAGCCAGTCACGCAGACGATTAGCATCAGCAAAATGGGTATATTTACCAAATGCGTCCAGTACCACCAGCGCGACCGGCCGGTTTTTAATCATGGTGCGCATGACCAGACAGTGTCCCGCTTCATCGGTGTAGCCCGTTTTGGTCAGCTGAATGTGCCAGCCATTTTTATAAACCAGATGATTGGTGTTACGGAACGGCAACGCATAGCTGGGGTGCGTAAAGACGGCGGTTTCTTCTTTGGTGGTACTCAGTTCGCCCATCAGAGGATACTCGCGCGTGGCTTTTAACAGCTTCACCAAATCCTCTGCGCTGGAAACGTTCTGGATCGACAGCCCCGTGGGTTCCACGTAGTGCGTATGGTTCATCCCGAGCGCGCGCGCCTTGGCATTCATCGCCTTAATAAAGGCATTGTATCCGCCGGGATAAGCATGGGCCAGGCTGGCCGCCGCACGGTTTTCTGATGACATCAGCGCCAGCATAAGCATGCTCCGGCGGCTGATCTGGCTGTTCAGCTTCACGCGTGAAAACACCCCGCGCATCTCCGGCGTCTGACTGATATCAACCGTGACCATCTCGTTCATTGGCTGATGCGCATCCAGCACCACCATCGCCGTCATCAGTTTCGTGATCGAGGCAATAGGCCGCACCCGGTCGGGGTGACTGGAGAATAAGGTTTTGCCACTCGTCAGATCGACGATCAGGGCACTGCCTGAGGCGATTTGCGGCTGAGCAATGGGGGCCATTTGCGACAGCGTGGTGGTCGCCTGTGCTGGAAGTGAGAAAACCTGCCCGGAAACGAGCAGCGCCAGCGTTAACAGTGAAAAGCGAATTTTTGCAGGCATCGTGGAAAAAAGACCCGGTTAAGATTGTGCGCTGTGAAAACACAGGCCGCCGACGACTGAGCAGGCAGAGCGCGGGCTGGCCGCAGCATCATACGCTGAAGCCGTGAACTTTTCCTGGTGAGATTGTTTCTGAGCGTTAAAAAGATGTTGCCGCTGGTGAAGCGGCAACAGGGTGCTAAAACAGGTTCGGGCCGTAGCCCCACAGAATCACCGTCAAGGCCAGTAAAACTTCAAACACCAGTACGCCGATGGCCAGCGTGGAACTGGAAAACCGCAGGCTCTCATCCCGGTCGATATTCAGAAACAGCGGAATGCCCACGTACAAGAGATAACCCGTATACAGCAACGCCAGCGCGCCCGCAAATACGCACAGCCATACCAGTGGATAGAGCGCCACCAGGCCGCTTAAAAACAGCGGTGTCGCCACGTAGCCCGCAAACACGGTACAGCGCTGGACGCCGGGACGCTGAGGATAGTCACGCGCCATCCAGTGGATAACCCGCCCCATCACCGCCACGCCGCCCAAAATCAACAGATAAAACAGAATACCTAAGCCCAATGCTGTCAGCATATTCAGCTGTACATACTGCCCCTCACCCAGGTTCCAGCCTGACTGCGTAGTTCCGATCATGGCGCAGATGACCGGAATGGCCGCCATCAACAGAACGTGATGAGTGTAATGGTGCGAAACCGTTTCGTTCTCTTGCTTGATAGTGCGCATTTCCTGATTAGGATGCGCTAACAAACCCCAGACATGGTTCATACGCTTACTCCTCTGATGCAGTTGGGCTACCCCGTTCTGATGCAGGAACCACGTAAGGGCAGCATTTCTTACAGTATAAACGGCAAGGCAATTTCTGTGGGCTTTGTGCAAAAAAACGGCAAAAAAGATCGCTTATTAACGCGTAAACGGATGACGTAACAAATCAGGTATAAACTGAAAGAAAATGTCTTCACACAGGGAGTGCATCTTGCATTTGGATATCAACGGATTAATTACGCAGTATGGCTATCTGGCACTGTTTATCGGCTGTATTGCCGAAGGAGAAACATTCTTATTGCTGGGCGGCGTGGCCGCTCATGAGGGGTTACTGCATTATTCCGGCGTGGTGCTGGCGGCAATGGCGGGCGGCATTATGGGCGATCAGCTGCTGTACTGGGTTGGCAGACGCTTTGGTACCCGTATTTTACGGCGCTTTAAAAAGCATCAGGACAAAATTGTTAAAGCCAACCGGTTGATCAAGCGCCGCCCCAGCCTGTTCGTGATTGGCGCGCGCTTTATGTACGGCTTTCGCCTGATTGGCCCGATTATTATTGGTGCAAGCCGCCTTAATCCGCTGAAGTTTCTGGTGCTCAACATCATCGGGGCGGCTATCTGGTCACTGCTGTTTGTCACGCTCGGCTATTTTGCAGGCGGCATTATCGCCCCCTGGCTGCACAAGCTCGATCAGCACTTTAAACACCTTTTATGGCTGGCTGCTGCCGTGGTGTTTGCCTTCGTACTGCGCTGGGCGATTCGCCACTGGAATAACCGTCGAGCTGACGATCAGTAACCCTTGAACTGCGGGTTCGCCAGCATAAAGCCACCGTCAATAATAAAGGACTGACCGGTGGTATAGGTGGCCCATTCGGAGCTAAGCCAGGCCACCATACTGGCAATTTCATGGGTATCACCCGGGCGGCCCGCAGGAATCTCAGGCATTTTGACGTTATGAGCATCGGCATCGGTCATTTTATTCATCGGCGTGGCAATCGCGCCCGGTGCCACCGCATTCACCAGAATATTGTGCGGCAGCAAACTCAGCGCCATCGACTTGGTTAATCCGCCTGCCGCATGTTTTGCTGCGGTGTAAGCGACGGAACCCGGCAGCGGCGTATGTTCGTGCACGGAGGTGATATTAATGATGCGTCCGCCCTGCCCCTGCTTAATCATGTTGCGTGCCGCCACCTGCCCGCAGATAAAAACGCCATCCACATCCACGCTAAAGGTCTTACGCCAGTCTTCCCAGGTCACGTCCATAAAGTCGGCTTTGAAATTTGCTCCGGCATTGTTGACCAGAACGTCGATGCGGCCCAGCTTATCGATCAACTGCTGCAGCACTTTGCCTCCGGCGGGTGGATCGGCCAGGTCGAGCTGGATCATCTCGGCGCGTTGCCCACTCTCCTCCACCCGTTTTGCCGTTCGCAGTGCGCCTTCTTCGTCCGACCGCCAGGTGATGCCAATATCGAATCCCTGCTCTGCTAACATTTCAGCACAACGACTGCCAATGCCTGAATCCGACGCGGTAACGATTGCCACTTTTCGTTGTGGTGTAGTCATGACGGTCTCCTCTGGAAGTGTATGAAAAGTATATACCGCAATGAAAATTGTGCCCTTAGCGGGCGGAGCAGCGGGCAGGTTAACGATCTGTGCCAGAACGAAGCGGTATGCAGGCGCCCGGCTATAGTTAAGGCTGACACTGACAGGGAGAAACCGATGAGTAAGGTTAAACGTAAGATTGACGATCATGGCGTAATAGGCGATTTACGCACCTGCGCGCTGGTCGCAAACGATGGCACTATTGACTACCTCTGCTGGCCGGAACTGGACAGCCCGTCAGTGTTTTCAGCCTTACTGGACAGCGATGAGGCAGGCCTGTTTTCCCTGGCACCCGACTGGCAAAACGCCCGTCGTCAGCAAATTTATCTTCCTGATACCAATATTTTACAGACCCGCTGGCTGTCTGAAGAAGGCGTGGCTGAAATCACCGATTACATGCCGATCTGCGATCGCGAGGATAAGCTGCCGCGTATCATCCGTCGGGTAAAAATGGTACGCGGCCGGGCGCGCTTTAACATGGTCTGTTCCCCGCGCCATGATTACGCCCGTGCAGACACGCGCGCTGAGGTAAAACGTGGCTGTATTGATTTTCACGCCACCGATCAGCCGTCGCTGCGCCTGGCGGCGACGGTGGTGATGACGCTGGAAGGCAATCACGCCACCGCCAACTTTGAGCTTAAAGCCGGTGAACATGCCGAATTCGAATTTGGCAGCGTACACGATGCCCACATCGAAAAGCTGGCCACCGCTAACTGCTTTGAAGAAACGCTGAGCTACTGGCGTGAATGGAGCAGCCGCAGCACCTATCACGGTCGCTGGCAGGAGATGGTACAACGCTCTGCACTGGTACTTAAACTGTTGACCTCCTGGCAACACGGCTCCATCGCTGCGGCTGCCACCTTTGGCCTGCCCGAGGAACTGGGCGGCGAACGCAACTGGGATTACCGCGCCTCCTGGATACGCGATGCCTCATTCAGCATGTACGCCTTGATGCGGCTGGGTTACGTGGACGAAGCCAAGCACTTTACGGAATGGGTCGGTCGCTGTGTAGAGAACAGCCACCATGATGAAATGCGGCTGCAGGTGATGTACCGCCTGGACAGCAGTACGGATCTTCAGGAGATGTCGCTGCTTAACCTGTCCGGCTATGCCAACTCCAGTCCGGTGCGCATTGGTAACGGTGCCTGGCGGCAAAAACAGTTAGATATTTATGGCGAACTGATGGATGCCATCTATCTTTCAAATAAATACGGCGAAGCCATTTCTCAACGTGGCTGGAACCATGTGTCAGAGATGCTGGACTGGCTGTGCGATAACTGGCATCAGCCGGATGCGGGGATCTGGGAAATGCGCGGTGAGCCCGAGCACTTCCTTCATTCCCGCTTGATGTGCTGGGTTGCCCTGGATCGTGGCCTGCGCCTTGCGATGAAACGTTCACTGCCGATGCCCTATGAGCGCTGGGACAAAACCCGTCGCGAGATTCGTGATGATATCTGGAAAAACTTCTGGAACAGCGAACGCGGGCATTTTGTTTCTACCCGTCACGGTGAACACCTTGATGCCTCAATGCTGTTGATGCCGTTAGTCCGCTTTGTCGGTGCTACCGATCCGGACTGGATCGCAACGCTGGATGCCATCCAGGTGAACCTGGTGAGCGATGGCATGGTACGCCGTTATAACATCCATGAAACGCCGGCAGATGGGCTGACGGGCGCAGAGGGCTCTTTCGGTGCCTGCTCATTCTGGTATGTGGAATGTCTGGCGCGTGCCGGACGCATTCGCGAGGCACATTTTGAGTTCGAGAAATTACTGAGCTACGCTAATCCGCTGGGTTTATATGCTGAAGAGTTTGACAGTCATGGCCAGGCATTAGGCAATACGCCCCAGGCGCTGACGCATCTTGCGTTGATCAGTGCCGCGTTTTTTCTCAACCGTAAGCTGAACGGGGACATTACCTTATGGCAACCATAAGGGCCTGTTTCCGCCCAAAATGGTAAAGAACAAAGGCGGATAACGCAGGTGAGTCAGGTAAAGTATTTCAAAGTGGTTAAAATCCTGATTCACAACATCAGTTTAATGAACATATAATGCGCAGCAGGTCATAGTGACCAGCATGGGTTCGATACATTGACAAGCCTGAAACATGGCGATAAAGACTTGTAAAATATGAAAAAAAGCATTCGCGCGTTCGCTTCACTTGCATTGGCTTTGGCGGCATTCAGTCAGTCAGCCCTTGCTGTTGTTTACCCTTTACCGCCGGCTAACAGCCGTCTGACCGGGCAAAACGTTGAAATTACCATTCCTGAGGACAGTAAATTGCCTCTGGAAGCTTTTGCAGCACAGTTTCAAATGGGCCTCAGCAATATGCTGGAAGCCAATCCGGGCGTTGACGTTTATCTGCCTAAACCTGGCAGCAAACTGATCATCCCACAGCAGTTACTGTTACCTGACGCACCGCGTGAAGGCATTGTGATTAACAGTGCTGAAATGCGGCTTTACTACTATCCGAAAGGCAGCAAAACGGTTGTGGTGTTGCCTATCGGTATTGGTGAACTGGGTAAAGACACGCCGCTGAACTGGACAACGACCGTTCAGCGTAAAAAAGATGGCCCAACCTGGACGCCAACGAAAGCGATGCATGCTGAGTACGCGTCTCGGGGTGAGAACCTGCCTGCTGTCTTCCCGGCTGGCCCGGATAACCCAATGGGGCTGTATGCGCTCTATATCGGTCGTCTTTACGCCATTCACGGCACCAACGCCAACTTCGGTATTGGCCTGCGTGTGAGCCACGGCTGCGTGCGTTTACGTGCCGACGATATCAAGTGGTTGTTTGACCACGTGCCAGTTGGCACGCGCGTACAGTTTATCAACCAGCCGGTAAAAGCCTCGGTTGAGCCAGACGGTTCACGTTGGATGGAAGTCCATAATCCGCTGTCTACCACGGAAGAGCAGTTTAACTCTCGTGAGCTGGTGCCGATTACGCTGACCCAGGCCGTTGGCAAAGTGCTGGTTGATGGCAGCATCAACCAGTCTCAGGTGGATAAGGCCATTCAGAACCGCTCTGGTATGCCCGTTCAGGTTAACGCACCCGAAAACAACGTCGTGCCCGCGCCCGTTCAGATGACCGAAGGTGAAGATGCCGAGCCGAAGGAAGGGCCAATGACGCCGCTGACGTCACAGCCTGCTAACCCGGCCGCTGTACAGCAGGAACCTGCACCTCAACAGTCGCAGCCTGCAGAGCAACAGCAATCTGCTCCGCAGCAGCCTGTACAGCCGCAGTCACAGCCTGCCCAGCAACAGCCCGTGCAGCCGTCGCAACCGGCTCCAGCGGGTAACGGTAGCCTGTAAGGCTGTCCGTCTTCAGGTTGTTAAAAAGCCAGCGCAGGATAATCCGCGCTGGCTTTTTTTATGACGTCACCCCGGCCCGATCTTACGCGCTCAGGCCGCTACGCCGAGGGTCGTCGAAAGGTCAACCAGCCTGCCAGCAAGGTAAAAACGAATACGATCAGCACCAGCAGTAAAAAACCGTGCGGATTCGACGCCAGCGGAATCCCGCCCACGTTCATACCAAAAAACCCCGCCACGATATTAATCGGCAGAGCCAGCACCGTAATGACGGTTAACAGGTAAAGTGTCCGGTTACTCTGCTCCATCAGGCGAGCCGCAATCTCTTCCTGCAGAAGCCGGATGCGCTCCATCAGGCTGGCAAGATCGTTAAGCACCACGCTGAACTCTTCCGTAAACGCACGCAGCTCGCGAAGCGTGTCGCGGTTTAGCCAGGCCGGAGGCCGGTTGAGCAAGCGAAACAGTGCCGCCGGTTCCGGTGCCAGAAGACGCTGAATCCGCAACAGCATACGTCGGTAATGCCCCAGCTCACTGCGGTTAGCTTTAATCGCCGTACTTAATAAGCGCTCTTCTATGCTGTCGACCACCTGACTGATACGCCGCACCACCTGTTCCAGCTGTAACTCCTGCTCGCCAAGAAGATAAAGCAGCAAGGCTTCTGCACTGGGAAAGCTGTGTCGGGTTAACCCCTGCTGCATCTTTTCAATCATCACCGACGGGCGATAACGGGCGCTCACCACCAGATTGCGCCGACACCAGATCCACAGGGTCGCATTTTGCGTACTGCGGTTTTCCTGATTGAGCGTGACATCGTTTAGCACCGCCAGCAACGCGCTACTTTGCTCCGCCAGTCGGGTACGCGGTGAGGCAGAGTGAGTTTCGTCGAAGAAGTCATCATCCACCTGGAAGTGACTCTGCACCCAGTTCTGCGCGCGGGCATGATTCAGGTTGATATGCAGCCAGAGAAAGCCGTCGTCAGGCAGCGCCTCCCCGAGTTTGACCGCTTCACGGGCATTCAGGCGGACAGGGAGAGCGTCGGGAGAAAAGAGATAACCATGGATGAGTCCGGCCACATCATCATCAAAATCACGTTTTTGTGGGGGAAGTACAACGTCTGTCGCCATGGCAATCCTGTCAGCATCATCAATAAAGACTCTCAGCCTGCTGCAGTTTTGTTACAGCAAAATGACCTCGCACGGCGTAGATCATTTTTTTGTCACAAAAAGCGGGTATCAAACAGCGTTAACCAGATGTAAATCCGCATCTGCATCCGCTAAGAGGTTTTGCATGAGCGAAAACAGTTTACCCTCTTCAGGTTCGACTCATGGACGCCCTGATTTCAATGGCAAAGGTAGCCGCTTCACAAAAACGATCTTCATTGTTCTGCTGATCGCCGGTCTGGCTTTTGCCGGGTTTAACCTGTTCCACGATGTTGAAAAAACCAATACGCCCGTCACCAGTTATTTGCCGTTCTTTCTGCTAGGCCTGGCGTTGCTGATTGCGCTGGGCTTTGAGTTTGTGAACGGCTTTCACGATACCGCCAATGCGGTCGCCACGGTCATCTATACCCACTCTCTGACGCCCGGTGTTGCCGTGGTCTGGTCAGGGCTGTGTAATTTTCTTGGCGTGATGCTCTCCAGCGGCGTGGTCGCCTTTGGCATTATTTCATTGCTGCCCGTCGAGCTGATATTGCAGGCCAGCAGCGGTAACGGCTTTGCCATGATTTATGCCCTGCTGTTCTCGGCGATTATCTGGAACCTGGGGACCTGGTATCTCGGCCTGCCCTCCTCCTCCTCGCACACCTTAATTGGCTCCATTATCGGGGTCGGCGTCGCGAATGCCATGCTGCACGGTCGCAGTGGCTTGAGTGGCGTTGACTGGGAGCAGGCCCTGAAAGTCGGTTATGCCCTTCTGCTGTCGCCGGTGGTGGGATTTGTCTGCGCCGCCCTGCTGCTGTGGACGATGAAGCTGTTTATTCGTAACCGCCAACTTTATCAGGCTCCGCAGAGCAACGAGCCGCCGCCCGTCTGGATTCGTGGACTGCTGATTCTGACCTGTACCGGTGTTTCGTTTGCCCATGGGTCGAACGACGGACAAAAAGGCATGGGGCTGATCATGCTGATTCTGGTCGGCACCATGCCGATCGCCTATGCCCTGAACCGTTCTCTGCCGTCCGACCAGATACCCCGCGTTGCCGCACTGACCGAAGTCACGGCACAACAGCTGTTGCATATTCAGCCTGCCGCCACGCCCGCGCCTGTTCCACGCGACGTGTTAACCGATTTTGTCAGCAGCGGGAAACCCAATCCCAACGTTCTGCCTGCGCTGGCCATGACACTGCACGACGTGGGCGATCAGATTCGCCGTTACGGTTCCATGGAAAATATTCCGGCGCAATCCGTAACCAATACCCGAAATCAAATGTATCTGGCTTCGGAGTCCATTAAGCATTTGCAAACCGCTAACGTCGCCCTACCGGATCAGACGCAACGTAACCTGAAAGCCGTCAAGACCGAGCTGGACAGCGCCACGCGCTTTATTCCGATGTGGGTGAAGGTGGTCGTTGCTATCGCGCTGGGGCTGGGCACCATGGTTGGCTGGCGACGAATTGTGGTCACCGTGGGCGAGCGTATCGGTAAAACACATCTGACTTATGCCCAGGGTGCCAGCGCCGAAATGGTGGCGATGGTGACCATCGGTGCGGCCGACGCATTCGGTTTGCCGGTGTCCACCACGCACGTTCTCTCGTCCGGCGTAGCAGGAACCATGGCGGCAAACCGTTCAGGCCTGCAAATGTCCACGCTGCGGAATCTGGCTGTGGCCTGGGTATTAACGCTGCCGGTTTCCGTCTTACTTTCGGCCCTGCTCTACGGGCTGTTTATCCACATCTGACCAGGTGAATCGTCATGGCAACACACGATAACAGTTTCAACCGCGACGCGTTTAATCAGCGTTTATTGCAGGAGTTCTACGACAGCTACGATGAAGAACTGGAGCTGGAACTCGACGATCTGCGTTTTGGCGATACCACGCCAGCCGGAACGGATGAAAAGGCCTGGCGTCGTCACTATTTTCGCGAACTGCTGCGCCTGCAGGGTGAACTGGTTAAGCTCCAGGACTGGGTGATGCGCACCGGTCACCGCCTGGTTATCCTGTTCGAAGGCCGCGATGCTGCCGGTAAAGGTGGCGTGATTAAACGCATTACGCAGCGCCTCAACCCACGTACCTGCCGGGTTGCCGCACTGCCAGCGCCTAACGATCGCGAAAAAACGCAATGGTATTTCCAGCGTTACATTGCACATTTACCTGCTGCGGGCGAAATGGTGCTGTTCGACAGGAGCTGGTACAACCGGGCGGGCGTGGAACGCGTAATGGGCTTTTGTAATGAGGCGGAGGTCGAGGAGTTTTATCGCAGCGTGCCGGAGTTTGAAAAAATGCTGACTCGCAGCGGTATTCAAATCGTCAAATACTGGTTTTCCATTACTGACGAGGAGCAGGAGTTGCGCTTTATGAGCCGCATCCACGATCCGCTCAAACAGTGGAAACTCAGCCCGATGGATCTGGAAAGTCGCCGCCGCTGGGAAGACTATACCGAAGCAAAAGAAGAGATGCTGAGCCGCACCAATATCCCGGATGCGCCCTGGTGGGTCGTTCAGGGCGTGGATAAAAAGCGTGCGCGTCTGAACTGCATCAGCCACCTTTTGCAACAGGTGCCTTATGAAGACTCTCCCCATGATGAAATCGTTCTGCCACCGCGCGAACGGTCTGAGGATTACCGTCGTAACGACGTGCCGGACAATATGATTGTGCCTGAAAAGTATTAATGGTCTGCGCGGCAGGACGCTGCGCTACCCGTTGTTGACGCCAAAAAACGCCGCACGATTAATGACAGGTCTGCCCGTGCCATTCGGCATAACGGTCAATCACTGTGGCAATCTCCTGGGAAGATTTTAACGCGCGAATCTCTCCGAACAGCTCGCCGGCCTCACCGTAGGCTTTGCGCAGATAACCCAACCACTGTTTGATACGTGCCACATGGTACATGCCGGTATCGCCCTGCTTTTCCAGCCGGGTGTACTTTTGCAACAGCGCGACCACCTCCGGCCAGGGCAGCGGGGCTTCATTGTATTTGATGACCCGACTCAGGTTAGGCACGTTGAGCGCGCCACGACCAATCATCACGGCATCACAGCCGGTCGTCTGCAGGCAATCCTGGGCCGTTTGCCAGTCCCAAATCTCACCATTGGCGATAACCGGAATACGCAGGCGCTGACGGATTTCCCCGATGGCCTGCCAGTTAATCGCCTCGGCACGGTAGCCATCTTCTTTGGTACGGCCATGTACCACCAGCTCGCTGGCACCGGCCTGCTGGACCGCATCGGCAATTTCCATGCTGCGTGCGCTGGAATCCCAGCCAAGGCGGACCTTCACCGTGACCGGCAAAGCGTCAGGCACAGCGGCGCGCATGGCTTTCGCCGCGCGATAGATTAAATCGGGATCTTTTAACAAGGTGGCACCGCCGCCGCTGCCGTTGACCAGCTTTGACGGACAACCGCAGTTGAGATCGACGCCCCAGGAACCCAGCGTGACCGCGCGGGCGGCATTTTCCGCCAGCCAGTCAGGATGCTGTCCGAGCAACTGCAGACGGACCAACGTGCCCGATGGCGTCCGGCTGGCATGGTGCAGTTCTGGACAGAGACGATAGAAGGATTTTACCGGCAGGAGCTGGTCAACGACACGCAGAAACTCTGTAATGCACAGATCGTAGTCGTTGACCTCCGTCAACAGCTGGCGTACCAGGGAATCCAGTACGCCTTCCATTGGTGCCAGCAAAACCCGCATTGTCAGGCGTTTCCGCTACGCTTAGGCGCAGGGCGACGTGGGCGAGCAGCAGGCTTATCAGACTGGCTCGTTGCCGGTCCCTGACGACGCGGCTGGGAACGTTTATCCCCTTGTGAACGCGCACCACCCGCACCCTGTCCACCCTGGCTACGACCACGGGGTTGCTGCGACTGACGGCCATTCA
Organism: Pantoea sp. SJZ147; assembly: GCF_007828605.1. Taxonomy (NCBI): domain Bacteria; kingdom Pseudomonadati; phylum Pseudomonadota; class Gammaproteobacteria; order Enterobacterales; family Erwiniaceae; genus Pantoea; species Pantoea sp. SJZ147. Next base: position 45,345 of record NZ_VIVB01000016.1, on the reverse strand, counting down.
CAATAGGCTCAGCTTTGATGCTCGGATCGGGCTCATAGCCAGGCACGGCAAGACGCGGAATCTCACGCTTAAGCAGACGCTCGATATCACGCAGCAGCTTGTGTTCATCCACGCACACCAGTGACAACGCGACGCCAGTAGCCGCGGCACGACCGGTACGACCAATACGGTGCACATAGTCTTCAGCCACGTTGGGGAGCTCGTAGTTCACGACGTGCGGCAGTTCTTCAATATCCAGGCCACGGGCCGCAATATCGGTAGCAACCAGTACGCGAATCGAACCGGATTTAAAATCGGCCAGTGCGCGCGTACGTGCTCCCTGACTCTTGTTACCGTGAATCGCCGCTGCGGTAATGCCGTCTTTACCCAACTGCTCGGCAAGGTGGTTAGCACCATGCTTGGTTCGGGTAAACACCAGTACCTGCTGCCAGTTACCTTCACCGATCAGCTGCGACAGCAATTCCCGTTTGCGTTTCTTATCAACAAAATGCACCTGCTGAGAAACCTGCTCAGAGGCGGTGTTGCGGCGCGCCACTTCCACCTGCTCTGGGTTATGCAGCAGTTTTTCTGCCAGGGTTTTAATCTCATCTGAGAACGTCGCCGAGAACAGCAGGTTCTGACGTTTGGCAGGCAGTTTTGCCAGCAGGCGACGAATGTCATGGATAAAGCCCATGTCGAGCATGCGATCGGCTTCATCCAGTACCAGCACTTCGACCTGGGAGAGGTCAACCGCGTTCTGATGGACCAGGTCCAACAAACGGCCTGGCGTTGCCACCAGAATATCGACCCCGCCGCGCAGCTTCATCATCTGCGGGTTAATGCTTACCCCACCGAAAACCACCAGTGAACGAAGCGGTAAATACTTACTGTATTCAACCACGTTTTCACCGACCTGGGCGGCCAGTTCACGGGTTGGCGTCAGGATCAGGGCACGCACAGGACGGCGTCCACGCACCGCGCCCGCATTTGCCGACAGCTTCTGTAATAAAGGCAGCGTAAAACCGGCCGTTTTGCCGGTGCCGGTCTGCGCGCTTGCCAGCAGATCGCGACCGGACAGCACCACAGGAATAGCCTGGCGCTGGATAGGAGTGGGTTCGCTGTAGCCTTGCTCAGCAACCGCACGCAAAATATCGGCACTCAGGCCGAGAGAGTCAAAAGACATGACGAGTATTACTCCGGTCCACTCTGACCGTGTTTCACGGTGTAGTTTTCAGAGGGATAGTGACGCCAGCTGACGCTGACGCGTGAAAAGGGTGCAAACTACGATGCATAAGCGGCGGAGTGTAACAGCTTTAACGTCTCTGTGCGAGATAGCTCACAATTGATTACATAACCCCTTAAACAAGAAAGCCACCTTGCGGTGGCTTTTCATTGGGCGGCTAACTTAGCTGCGTTTTTTCTCAATACGTCGTGCGGGCTCTTTCACCAGCAGAGAAACCAGCGCCGGGCCCAGCAGCATAACCATGCCAAGGCTGGCTAACAGCAGGTTGTTGTGGAAGACGCGCGAGACCAGAAACAGCATCATCATGGCGGCGCCAAAATAGTAGGTGGTGGTCGCCTCTTCCAGGTAATCACCGAGGGTGCGTAAACGGGCACTACGCTGCGTGATCAGCATGGCGATAAACACCCCTGCATACGTCACCACCAGGGTACTGCACACTTCGACCAGTGCTTTATGTTTCCAGCCCCATACCAGCGCGGCAATCACCAACACGTGCATAGCGATGTGGGCCCAGGTTTGACCGGTAATAATTTGAAAGCGATTAGACAATTTCATATTTTTCTCCTGCAGACCTGGCGAGTTGCTCAAATGCAACCGAATCCGGCCAGGGACGGTTTCCTCAATGTAAAGCAAATTTCAGATAACGCCTTAATTATTCCTCTTCTTCACCCTCCATTTGTGACAAAGACTACACTTTGTCGTTAACGAAGATGAAAAGGAGCGCGTCGCGAGTATGCCACAAATTAAGCAAGGATTTTCAATTAAAGTCCTGACGATCAATACCCACAAAGGTTTTGCCCCGTTTAACCGACGCTTCATCTTGCCTGAATTGCGCGACGCGGTACGTGCAACATCGGCAGATATCGTCTTGTTACAGGAGGTGATGGGAACACATGATATCCACCCACTGCAACATGAAAACTGGCCCAATACCTCACATTATGAGTTTCTGGCTGACACCATGTGGAACGATTTCGCCTATGGCCGCAACGCCGTTTATCCGGAAGGACACCACGGCAACGCCGTGCTGTCGCGCTTTCCCATTGCCGACTATGAGAACCGCGATGTCTCTGTTGCCGGGAGTGAAAACCGTGGCATGTTGCACTGCAAAATCGCGCTTCCCGAGCCTTACGGCACGCTGCACGTCATCTGTGTCCATCTCGGCCTGAAAGCGGCCCACCGTCGCGCCCAAATGGCGATGCTGAACGAGATGGTGAAGGCGCTGCCGCCCGATGCTCCGGTTGTGGTGGCCGGCGATTTCAACGACTGGCAAGGCCGGGCCAATAAAATATTGCAAAAAGGGGCGGGACTGAAAGAGGTGTTTAGCCTCAAAAATGGCCGACCGGCGCGCACCTTTCCGGCACGTTTCCCCCTTCTGCGACTGGATCGTATTTACGTCCGCAACGCCACGGTGAGTCATCCCTGGGCGTTGCCGCGTAAACCCTGGTCACACCTTTCCGATCACGCGCCGCTGGCGGTGGAGATCCATCTATGAATTTTGAATGGCAAGAAGGCAACAAACTGCGCTTGCTGGAAAATGGCGATACGTTTTTTCCTCGGGTGTTTGGCGCCATTCAGCGCGCCGAACGCAGCGTGCTGCTGGAAACCTTTATCCTGTTTGAAGATGATGTGGGCAATGCCTTGCACCGTGAACTGCTGGCGGCAGCAGAGCGCGGCGTAAAGGTTGAAATGATGGTGGATGGCTACGGGTCTTCCGAGTTGTCAGACGACTTTGTGAACAGCCTCACCCGGGCAGGCGTCCGCTTTATCTATTACGATCCGCGTCCGCTGGTGATGGGCATGCGCACCAATGTCTTCCGCCGCCTGCATCGAAAAACCGTGGTGGTTGATGGGGTTATCGCGTTTGTCGGTGGTATCAATTTCTCTGCCGAGCACAACACGGATTACGGTCCTGAAGCGAAACAAGACTACACCGTAGAAGTGAAAGGCCCGGTGGTGGCCGATATTACCCGCTACCTGCAAGAAGCGATTGGCAGTGAAGCCACCACGCGCCGCTGGTGGGGACAGCGCTCACATCGCCCGGCGAAAAATGCCCTGCCCGGTGACGCGCAGGTGCTGTTCGTTTATCGCGACAATAACGAGCACCGGGACGATATCGAACAGCACTACCTGGACATGCTGCGCAGCGCCAAACAGGATGTGATCATTGCTAATGCTTACTTTTTCCCCGGCTACCGGTTGCTACGGGAAATGCGCAATGCCGCGCAGCGCGGGGTTCGGGTCCGTTTAATTGTGCAGGGCGAACCGGATATGCCGATCGTTAAAGTGGGCGCAGAACTGCTCTATAACTATCTGGTGGATGCGGGCGTTGAAGTCTACGAATATTGCCGTCGGCCCCTGCACGGTAAAGTGGCCGTGAAAGATCAGCAGTGGGCGACAGTGGGTTCCAGTAACCTTGATCCCTTAAGTTTGTCGCTGAATCTTGAAGCCAACCTGATCATTCACGATCGCCACTTTAACGAGACATTACGCGACAATCTTGAGCATTTACTGGCAGAAGATTGTCAGCGTGTTCAGGAGGATAAACTGCCGCCGCGCACCTGGTGGCAACTGACCAAAAGCGTGGTCGTGTTCCACTTCCTGCGGCACTTCCCTGCTATCGCCGGATGGCTACCTGCACATACCCCTAAGCTGGCCCAGATCGATCCGCCTGTTCAGCCTGAAATGGAGACGCAAGACCGCGTCGAAACCAATAACGAAGGAGCGAAATCCTGATGGCAAATACGCATCCGCGCTGGAAGCTGGCGAAAAAGATTCTTACCGGCCTGTTCTTTGTTGCCGTCATTGTGCTGCTGGTCATCTATGCACGTAAGGTGAACTGGGGTGACGTTTATGACGTCATCGTTAACTATAACCGCTACGTGGTGCTGACCGCAGCCGCCCTGGTCATTGTCAGTTACCTTGTTTATGGCTGTTACGACCTGATTGGCCGGGCCTACTGCGGCCATAAACTGGCAAAGCGTCAGGTGATGCTGGTGTCGTTTATTTGCTATGCCTTTAACCTGACGCTCAGTACCTGGGTTGGCGGTGTGGCGATGCGTTACCGGCTCTATTCGCGCCTTGGCCTGGACAGCGGCACTATTACGCGCATTTTCTCACTCAGCATCGCCACCAACTGGCTGGGCTATATCCTGCTGGCGGGCGTGGTATTCAGCGCTGGCATGGTTTCCATTCCCAGCGGCTGGTTTATTGGCGAAACCACGTTGCGACTGATTGGGGTTGTCCTGCTGGTGCTGGTGGCGTTCTATCTCTGGTCCTGTGCCTTTTCTAAACGTCGCCGCTGGACGGTCAAAGGCCAGACGCTGCAACTGCCTTCATTGCGCATGGCGCTGTTTCAGTTTGCCGTTTCCTGTGCCAACTGGATGGTGATGGGCACCATTATCTGGCTGCTGCTGGGTCAGGATGTCGGCTATCCGATGGTGCTGGGCGTTCTGTTGATCAGCAGCATTGCGGGGGTGATTATTCATATTCCGGCGGGGATTGGCGTGCTTGAAGCGGTGTTTTTAGCGCTGTTGAGCGGCGAAGATCTCTCTCACGGTACGATTATTGCGGCCCTGCTTGCCTACCGGGTGCTCTATTTTATTTTGCCCCTGCTGCTGGCACTGGTGCTGTATCTGGGACTGGAGAGCCGCGCGAAACATATGCGCCATAAAAACGAGCAGAAACTGCAGAAGTCATAAGCGAGGAGCGGCTGCTCTGGCAAACCAGAGCAGCCTGTTTTATTAACGGCGGTTACCGAAAATACGCAGCAGCATCAGGAACAGGTTGATGAAATCAAGATAGAGCGTCAGCGCGCCCATGATCGAGTAGCGACGCAGGTTTTCCGTGTCGCGCGCGTCAATCTGCTCACCAATGTTTTTCAGTTTCTGCGTGTCATACGCCGTCAGACCCACAAACACCACCACACCGATGTAAGTAATCGCCCACATTAACGCCGGGCTTTTCAGCCAGAAGTTCACCAGTGATGCCAGCAGGATACCAATCAGCGCCATAAACAGCAGGCTGCCCAGGCGACTCAGATCGCGTTTCGTGGTGTAGCCGTAGAAACTCATGGCACCAAACATCCCCGCCGTCACAAAGAACGTACTGGCGATAGACGAATAGGTATACACCAGGAAGATACTGGCCATGGTTAACCCGGTCAGCGCCGAGTAGAGCATGAACAACCCGGTCGCCACGGCACCGCTCAGGCGATGCACCATGCCGGAGAGGAAGAACACCAGTGCCAGTTGCACAATGATCAAGCCGAAAAAGGTTATCCGGTTTGCAAAAACCAGCTCCATGACCGCTGGCGTGCGGGCGGCAAACCAGGAAACGAACGCGGTAAGTAATAATCCGCAGGTCATCCAGCCATAAACCTGTGCCATGTAAGCCTGCAACCCGCGAGATGCAGGCTGAACTATTGAATCATTCTGTGGATATCGGTCCATGATGCACCTCTTGTTAAACGAATGGGTTATTCCCCTGACAGGGGAGCCTGGTTAAGTGTGGCACAGCTCTGTTCAACTGCGCCACAACGCCGTGCTTATCGACGTGACATGCACTGCTGATACCGGCTGTCGACGCGCTGTGCGAACCACGCCGTAGTTAAATTGCGGGTGATTTTGGGACTTTCAAGCTTGATTCCCGGCAATATTTCACGCGGCAATCGCCGTCCGGCCATTTTATCCGCCAGCGCAAAGACCTGCTTCCACACGTCGCTGTCGCTGAATTCGGCCTTTTCGCCCAGCTCAAGATCGTCGCGGATTTCGCTGTTGCTCATATCGAGGCGCTTCGCCAGGGTACGCACCGCCAGTTCCGTCGATCCCGCGTTGTCGGAGCCATACTGAATCAGATCGCCATCCAGCGCCAGTTTCATGCCTGTGGCGCGGGACACCGCCGCCTGGAAAGCGGCATTGCGGCTGGCGAACCAGCCCGCATTATAGTCCGCGAAACGGTAAAGCGGCTTGCTGTAATCGGCGGGATAGCCCAGCAGGTGCATCGTGCCGAAGTAAACCCCGCCATGCCGGGTGAACACTTCACGTCGTATCGATCCCTCTACCGGCCACGGATAGCCTTTGGCATGTGCCTCAGCAAAGGCAATGCTGACCTGCATCGGCCCGCCGGTGTGCACAGGATTGAGGTTGCCAAACAGCGTTTGCCCCATGGGCACCATCTCAATAAAATCGTCGAAAATATCGCTCAGATCTTTTTCACTTTTCGCTTTATCCAGCCGCGCGGCATAGCTTTCGCCGTTGGTGGACTTAATTAACAGCGCGGTGCGCACTAAAAACGCCGGAACATGGACGTTAGCCGCCCGACGGTCAATCTCATCCCAGGCGATTTTTGACATCCCGGGTACATTCCCACTGGCATCAAAACCTGACTCCTGCCCCGCGACGGCAATAACCGCGCACAGGTTGCTGTCGCTGGCCTCAAGCCCCTGGGTACGGAACGAGGTATAGATATCATCAGCCCAGCCTGATTTGTTGCTGACGTTGGCAGGCAGCAGGCGCTGAATCTGTGCTTTCACATCCTCAGGCTGCGTTGCAGGCGCTTCCGGCGTTTTTTTACTGCTACAGCCCGCCAGGAGCAGTATGGCGAGCAGCGTCAGACGTTTTGGTAATGAAGTGAATGACATACCTGTCCTCTGAGGGGGAAAAAACCTAGCTTAACACTGCCCCGCTTCGCAGGGCAGGTTTGATTATCTGAACTAAGGTTATCTCTTTTAGCGAAATTAGCGAAAAAGGGATGCTTTATGTCAAAACTCTGGACAGTTACCCTACTCAGCCTGTTACTGGCCGGTTGCGGCGGTAACACAACACCCGCGCAGGTCCGTTCGCCTGGCGCCCCAACCTCTCCTGGCCTGAAAGCGCTGGACAGCGGTGCCGCCCTGCTGCAATCACGACCGCCGATTGACGCGATCAATGCCTATCTGGATGGTTTTCACTTCTATAACGGTGACAAAAACGGTCAGATGGAAGCGCATCACTATGTCACGGTCTTAAATGATGACATTATGCAGGCGGTGATTTATGACGGCAACACGCGCGATGCGCGCCTGATGGGCGTGGAATATATCATCAGCGAACGGCTGTACCGGACCTTGCCCAAGGAGGAAAAGAAGCTGTGGCACAGCCATCAGTACGAGGTGAAATCCGGTTCGCTGGTCGCACCCGGCCTGCCTGCCGCCGCGGAACATGCGCTGATGACGCGCATCGTCAACACCTACGGTAAAACGTGGCATACCTGGCACACCGACCGTGACAAACAGTTGCCGCTGGGGATTCCGGCGTTGATGATGGGCTTTACCGCCGATGGGCAAATGGACTCGCGCTTACTGGCCGATCGCGATCGCCGTTTTGCTCTCGACAGTCACAAAATTCGTGCTGAACGGGCCGACATTGACGCGCACCCGGTGATTCCCGGTGCCAACGCCTGGCAGGACGGTGACGTCATTCAGTTGCAACGTGGCAAGGGCGGAGGCGAACACGCACATGGCAAGACCCAGTTTGCCCCCGCAGAACAGCTTTCAACGCCTTAATCCCAGCGCTGAGCGGCCTCGCGGTCGCTGTTGCGCGCATCGACCCAGCGATCGCCCTGTCCGGTGGTTTCACGTTTCCAGAACGGTGCGCGGGTTTTCAGGTAATCCATAATGAACTCCGCGGCGGCAAATGCACTGCCGCGGTGTGCACCGGTGACGCCGACAAACACAATTTCATCGCCGGGGAAGAGTTCACCGATGCGGTGAATCACTGAAACGCGCTGCAGCGGCCAGCGCTGGCGTGCCTCATCGACGATTTGCTTGAGTGCCTTTTCCGTCATGCCGGGATAATGTTCCAGCGTCAGGGCGGCGACATCATCACCCAAATTATGGTTGCGCACTTTGCCGGTAAAGGTCACCACGGCACCATCTTCTTTACATGCCGCCAGCCACTGGTACTCCTGGGCCATATCAAAAGCAGCCGGGCCCACCCGAATTTGCGTTTCCATTTATCCTCCGGTGACCGGTGGGAAAAAGGCCACCTCATCCCCGTCCTGCAAGGGATGACTCATCGCGGTCAGCGTCTGGTTAACGGCGGCGAGTAAACGTTCACTGTCGAGCGCCAGCGCCCAGCGATCGCCCTTCTGCGCCAGTGCCGCGCGCAGCGCCGCCACGTTGGGGTACTCCGCAGCCAGGGTGAGCGAATCGGTTCCCACCAGTTCCCGCACCTGGGCAAAAAACAGCACCTTAATCATGGGCAACCGCCTGAAAATCGCCGCTTTTGCCGCCGCTTTTATGCAGCAAACGCAGTTGATCGATCACGATGTCTTTTTGTACGGCTTTGCACATGTCATAGATTGTCAGTGCCGCTACGGAAGCCGCAGTCAGGGCTTCCATTTCCACGCCGGTTTTCCCGCTGAGCCGACACAGGGACGTAATGCGCACCCGGTTCGATTCCGGTTCCGCCACCAGTGCGATTTCCACTTTGCTCAGCATCAGCGGATGGCAAAGCGGGATCAGCTCCCAGGTGCGTTTTGCTGCCTGAATGCCCGCGATGCGCGCCGTCGCGAACACATCCCCTTTGTGGTGACTGCCCTCGATGATCATCTGTAACGTTTCTGGCTTCATCAGCACCAGCACTTCAGCCTGGGCTTCGCGTACGGTGTCATTTTTAGCGGAAACATCCACCATATGGGCTTCACCGGCGGCGTTAATGTGTGTGAGTTGTGACATGCTTAACGTTTCTTTAAATGGGTGACAAAGTTGCAGGGACGCGTACGGGCATCCAGTTGATCGGCGATGATGCGCTCCCAGGCGCTGGTGCAGGCCGACGTCGAGCCGGGAACGGCAAAAATCAACGTCTGGTTTGCCAGGCCGGCGACCGCACGGGACTGTAAGGTCGATCCGCCAATCTCTTCATAGGAAATCATGCGAAACAGCTCGCCAAAGCCTTCGATTTCCCGATCGAACAGGGGAAGCAGCGCGTCGGGTGTGCTGTTTTTCAGGTTAAAACCGGTTCCGCCGTTAACGATCACCACCTGCACGTCTTCACTGGCGATCCAGCGTGACACAATGGCCCGGATACGGTAGAGATTGTCTGGGACGATGGCGTGGTCGATAACGCTGTGTCCGGCTTCGATCGCGGCTTCACGCAGATAATCACCGGATGTATCGTTGCCGGCATCGCGGCTGTCTGAAACCGTTAACGTAGCAAGCTGTAACGGTTGAAACGCGCTGGCTGGTTTACCCATATTTGCTCCTGCAATTAACCGCCAATATAAGAAAGATTCTGTGTAATACCGGTATTCCCCTGTAACAGGAAATGCGTCTGTTTCTTCTGTCCCAGACTGCTGGCAATACGCGCCTGCAGTTCCTGCTGCTGATCGTCTGACGCGAGCAGATCCCGTAACGGAATCCCGCCGTCACCAAACAGGCAGAGGTGCAGATTGCCCTGCGCGGAAACCCGCAGGCGGTTACAGCTGGCGCAAAAATCTTTGGAATACGGCATGATCAGCCCGATTTCACCCACGTAATCGGGGTGATAAAACACCTGGGCCGGGCCATCGCTGCGACCGCTGATGCGGCGCTGCCAGCCCTGCGCGATCAGCTTATCGCGGATCACCTCGCCGGACACATGCTGCTCGCGAAACAGCGCACCGCCGTCACCGGTTTCCATCAGCTCAATAAAACGCAGCTGAATGGGACGGGTACGAATCCAGTCAAGAAAGGTCGTCAGATTATGGCTGTTCACATCGCGCATCAGTACGCTATTGACTTTGACCTGGCTGAACCCGGCCTCAAACGCCGCGTCAATGCCCGCCATGACCTGATGGAATTTATCCTGGCCGGTAATGGCGTGAAACTGGCGTGCGTCAAGGCTGTCTACGCTGACGTTAAGGGCGGTAAGTCCGGCATCGCGCCATTGCTTAACGTCACGCGCCAGCCGGTAACCGTTGGTGGTGACGGCGATATGACGAATCGCCGCGTTTTCCCTGACCGCCGCAATGATGTCGGTAAAGTCGCGGCGCAGGGAAGGTTCGCCACCGGTCAGGCGCACTTTTTCTGTGCCCGCCGCCGCAAAGGCGCGGGTGACCCGACGAATTTCATCCAGCGAGAGAAAGCTTTTATTGCGGATACCGTTTGGCTGGTAGCCATCCGGCAGGCAATAGGTACAACGGAAGTTGCAGACATCCGTGACCGACAGGCGCAAATAGTAAAATTTGCGCGAAAATGCATCAGTAAATTGTGACACCAGAACACCTTTCCAATTCGGGAGATGCAGTCATTTCTTCCTGCACCCTGGCAGCGCGAAGGCTACGGCCTGAATCCCCTATCCGCAGACGTAGGCATTCAGGCTTGAGTGTACGTTAACCGGCTGGTCAACGCGGTCTACAGATGGTAGCGCGATTAGTGATTATGCGCCATCCACGGCTTTTACTCTCTGTGCTCCAGTAACGTTAACTTTCACCGTATTTCGCCCACAGGATAAGTTAACATGGCCGGTAAGCATTGACGTAAATCACCCTCGTCTGCATCAATAGTGCGCATAAGCGCCGCAGACGCGAAAAAGGAGAAGTATGAATCGAACACTGGCGGACCTTGATCGCGTGGTGGCCTTAGGGGGCGGACACGGATTAGGACGCGTGATGTCTGCCCTGTCTCCCCTGGGTTCACGCCTGACAGGCATTGTCACCACCACCGATAACGGCGGCTCCACAGGCCGCATTCGTCGCGCCGAAGGCGGTATTGCCTGGGGCGACTTGCGTAACTGTATTAACCAGTTGATTACCGAGCCGAGCGTGGCATCCGCCATGTTCGAATACCGCTTTACCGGCAACGGTGAACTGGCCGGACACAACCTGGGCAACCTGATACTCAAAGCGCTTGATCACCTTAGCGTACGCCCGCTGGAAGTGGTCAACATCATCCGGAACCTGCTAAAGGTCGACGCCTTTTTAATTCCTATGTCTGAACAGCCGGTTGATTTAGTGGCAACCGATGTCGAGGGCAATGCCGTTTACGGTGAAACCGCCATCGACGAGATGAAACTTCCGCCTCAGGAACTGATGCTGCACCCTGCCGTACAACCCACCCGGGAAGCGCTCGACGCTGTTGCAGAGGCCGATCTGATCCTGATTGGGCCTGGCAGTTTTTACACCAGCCTGATGCCCATTCTGCTCATGAAAGAGATGGCCCAGGCGTTACGGCGCACTCCCGCCAATATGGTGTTTATCGGCAATCTGGGCCGGGAGTTGAGTCCTGCGGCGGCCACACTTACCGTGGCCGATAAACTGGCGATGATGGAACACTACATTGGCAAGCGGGTGATTGACGCCATCGTGGTTGGCCCGTCCACAGATGTCAGCCGGGTGGAAAACCGCCTGATTATTCGTGAACCGCTGGAGGCGGCCGATATCAAGTATCGTCACGACCGCCAGCTGCTCCGCGCCGCGCTGGAACACGCTATTCAGGGGTTTAACTGAATTACGACACCGCAATAAATAACGTGCGCAATTCTTGCAGTTGATCGCGCAGGCCAGCCGCCTGTTCGAACTCCAGGTTTTGCGCATGTTGCTGCATCTGCCCTTCCAGCTCGTGAATCTTTTTCTGCAATGCCTGCGGCGATAACGCCAGGTAATCGGCGTTGCTTTCGGCCGCACCGCGTTTGCTGGGTTTGGCTTTGCCGCGGGTTTTCACCACGTTATTGCCCAGTTCCAGGATATCGGTGATTTTCTTATTCAGGCCCTGCGGCACAATGCCGTTTTCTTCATTGTGGCGCTGCTGCTTTTCACGGCGGCGATCGGTTTCTTCAATCGCTCTCGCCATTGAAGGCGTGATTTTATCGCCGTAGAGAATCGCTTTACCGTTGATATTACGCGCCGCACGACCAATGGTCTGAATCAGCGAGCGTTCCGAACGCAGGAAGCCCTCTTTGTCCGCATCCAGAATCGCCACCAGCGACACTTCGGGCATATCCAGCCCTTCTCGCAACAGGTTAATCCCCACCAATACGTCAAATTTGCCCAGACGCAGGTCACGGATGATTTCCATCCGCTCCACGGTATCAATATCCGAGTGCAGATAGCGCACTTTTTCGCCGTGCTCTTCCAGGTACTCGGTCAGGTCTTCCGCCATGCGTTTGGTCAGGACGGTAACCAGTACACGTTCATTGACGGTGACGCGTTTGCGGATCTCTGACAGCAGATCGTCAACCTGGGTCGCGACGGGCCGCACTTCGAGGATCGGGTCCAGCAGGCCGGTCGGTCGCACCACCTGGTCAATCACCTCATCGCCGGATTTTTCCAGCTCGTATTTGCCCGGCGTCGCCGACACATAAATCGTTTGCGGTGCCAGTGCCTCGAACTCTTCAAACTTCATTGGACGGTTATCCAGCGCCGAGGGCAGACGGAAACCGTATTCCACCAATGTCTCTTTACGCGCCCGGTCGCCACGGTACATGCCGCCAATTTGCGGAATCGTTACGTGGGACTCATCCACCACCAGCAGGCCATCTGCCGGGAGATAGTCAAACAGGGTCGGCGGCGCTTCTCCAGGCCCACGGCCCGAAAGGTAACGCGAGTAGTTTTCTATGCCGGAGCAATAGCCCAGCTCCCCCATCATCTCCAGATCAAACTGGGTACGCTGGGTGATACGCTGCTCTTCCAGCAGTTTGTTATTTTCCAGCAGGTTTTTACGCCGGTCGGCCAGCTCGACTTTGATGTCTTCCATGGCCTGTAAAATGCGCTCACGCGGTGTGACATAGTGCGTCTTGGGATAGATCGTAAAGCGCGGCACCACTGACTCAACCTGGCCAGTGAGCGGGTCAAACAGTGACAGGCGCTCCACCTCTTCATCAAATAATTCGATCCGTAGCGCAATGTCGTCGGATTCCGCAGGGAACACATCGATAACCTCGCCGCGCACCCGGAAGGTTCCGCGCTGGAACGCCTGATCGTTGCGGGTGTACTGCAGCTCAGACAGGCGGCGCAGGATGCTGCGTTGATCGATGATCATGCCGCGCGTTAAGTGCAGCATCATTTTCAAATAAAGATCGGGATCGCCCAGGCCATAAATCGCCGACACCGATGCGACGACGATAACATCGCGCCGCTCCAGCAAGGCTTTTGTGGCGGAAAGACGCATTTGCTCAATGTGTTCGTTAACCGAGGCATCCTTTTCGATAAAGGTGTCGGAACTCGGCACATAGGCTTCAGGCTGGTAGTAATCGTAGTAGGAGACAAAAAACTCCACGGCGTTGTCCGGGAAGAACTCTTTCATCTCACCATACAGCTGCGCCGCCAGGGTTTTGTTGGGCGCCAATACCATGGTGGGCCGATTGAGATCGGCGATCACGTTAGCGACGGTAAAGGTTTTACCCGATCCGGTGACGCCTAATAACGTCTGGTGCGCCAGTCCATCTTCCAGTCCGGCTTCCAGACGACGAATCGCTTCCGGCTGATCGCCAGAAGGCTTGAAAGCGGAGTTCAGTTTAAAATCTTTACTCATGAATACGGTTCCTGCAGAAGAAAGACGGCGGGCAGCCCATTATTTTACTCTGCTATGCCGATTTTGCCAGAAAAAAATACTGGATATAATAACAGTAATGATGCACAGTAACGGACATCACTTTCCGCTTGACTCTTTAGCTTTATCCCTTGCTGTCGGCTGTTTTTGTTGCGCAGGGTTATCCCCAAGCCAGGCCCTGATTTAACATTTGTCAAGCATGTGTCATAAAATTGCAGTTTGATGAATCGGCACCAATCCGGCAGGCTTGTTTTTTGATAACCCATTGATTTATAGCCGCTACTTTAAAAAGCCCAGATTCTCATCATCCAGTTACCAGGCCCCGTATTTCCTCGCTTCTAACCTGTTTTCATTATCTAATGCACAAGGTTATCCACAGGAATAGTGGATAACTGATGACAGCCCTTTGCACATCAGCTGTGTATAATTTTTTTCGTCGTCATGGCGGCCCTAAAAAAAATTTTTTTTTCGCTTAATTTCTGACACTAACTGGCAGGATTGAGCTACCGCAGCGGCGCTCGCCTTGATCTGCGACAACCCCTTTTCTTTTTTTTATTTTTTGTGGCCTGGCACCTGCCCCATTAGCGAGCAGACGCACTTCATCACGCCTTTCGCCTGCACCGCCGTTGCACCGCGCCTTAAGCTAAGGCTGGCATTGTTCATTTTTCTTTATCTTTAAATGATGGTATTTCCGCAGGTTAAGCCAGCCACAGGGGGCAATAATGACTCTGGCCTGGGAATTGCATAACGTTTTACCAGCGTAGTACAGGCAATAGCGGTGTTGAAGATCCCGCTATCTCATTAGAGCGATTTACCAGAGATGAACGGCGAAAGCATTCAGGTTAATTATCTGGAAGGAGCGCGTCAGATGTTAAGTTTACGGTCGGTGAATCAGTTTTACGGTAAAAATCATATTCTCTGGAATGTGGATCTGGACCTGCCTCCCGGCACCTGCACCGGCATACTGGGACGGCCAGGCATGGGGAAAACCACCCTGGTCAACTGCATTATGGGGAAGCTGCCTATAAACAGCGGGACCATTAGCTGGCAGCAGGATGGTTCGCCGCCTGAAGACCTGTTGTCGCAGCCTGCAGAGCTGCGCGCCCGTCAGGGCATTGGCTATGTTCCGCAGGGGCGACATATTTTTACTCAGATGAGCGTCGAGGATAATTTACTCATTGCTTTACTGGCAGGCGCACAACCGCGTGACGGCTATCGGGCTATCCCGGAAATGATATTCGACCTGCTGCCGGCACTTTATTCGTTGCGTCAACAGCGTAGCGGCGATTTGCCCGTCTATCAGCAGCAGCAACTGGCGCTGGCCCGTGCGCTGGTCTTACAGCCGCGCCTGCTGATTCTGGATGAGCCTGCCGACGGTATGGCACCCTGGCTGGAAGAAGAGATGGGGAATCTGATTCGTCGCCTGAACCGCGACTATGGCCTGACGATTTTGCTGCTTGAACAGCGGGTTTCATTGATTCGCCGCGTGGCTGACAACTTTTTACTGCTGCATCGCGGCCGCAATGTGGCTCAGGGCAACGTCACCCAGTTGGATGACGGTACCCTGGATAAATGGTTAACCGTGGCCTGATTCGCCAGGCAGCGTCAGGTACTGACCACAGTCAGCCTGCTGGTCCTCATCCGTTAACCAGGGAATCACACCCAGACAAGGTGCCGGAAGGCGCTGTGTTAAGGCCGTGAGGTATTCCTGATAGCGCCGACCGGGCGGCTGTACCGTATTGGCGATCCAGCCCGCCAGTCGCAGACCGCGTGCGCGGATAGCATCGGCCGTCAGCATGGCATGATTAATACATCCCAGCTTAACGCCCACCACCAAAATCACCGGCAGTTGCTCCGCCTCTACCCAGTCTGCATAGGTTTGCGTCGCAGAAAGCGGCGTGTACCAGCCGCCTGCTCCCTCGACCAGAATCCACTCGGCCAGCGGCTCAAGTTCACGCAGCCCCGCCGACAGGGTGGCAAACTCAATCGGTCTGCCCTCATCCGCGCTGACGATATGCGGCGAGGTTGGCTCCATAAACGCCAGAGGATTCACCTGCTCGTAGCGCAGCGCGACGTTGCTGTAACGCTGTAACGCCAGCGCATCGCTGTTACGCACGCCTGACGCAGTTAACTCACAGCCCGAGGCAACAGGTTTATAGCCTGCACAACGATAACCTGCAGCCGTGGCAGCCTGCAGCAGCGCCGCACTGGCCACCGTTTTACCGACTTCGGTGTCGGTGCCGGTCACAAACCAGCGTTTCATGATTTCGTCACTCCAAACATCACATGGTAACTGAGGCGAAAACCCTGCTCATCCCGGGGCCAGTGGGCTTCGAGTTGAGCAAGACGTTGACGCGTCAACAAACAGGCGGATCGCCCGCTATGCAAATGGGTTGCCCCGATGCCTTTCAGAGAGCGCATCGCGCTGAGGGCATCGGGGAAATGCAAGATAAAGGTTTGTGCATGGCAGTGCAGATGCTGAGCTTCACAGGCGGCGGCAATCTCCTGCGCGGGCAGGAAGCGATTAGCGTGCAGGCTGCCATCCAGGTGCGACCAGGCCTGATGAACTTCGTGCAGAGAGCCCGCGCTCAGGGTGGAAAACAGCAAACAGCCGCCGGGCTTTAGTACCCGGTTAAACTGCGTTAGCGCCCCCTGCAAATCTTCGCTCCATTGCACCACCAGGTTGCTCCATACCAGGTCAACGCACTGGTTTGCCAACGGCAGCGCATCGATATCCCCTGCCAGATAGTGATGCGCGACGCCATTTTGCCGGGCCTGGTGCAACATCTGCGCCGACAGGTCCAACGCAGTGACCTGTTTGCCCCGCTCGTGCCATATCCGGCTGTACCAGCCGGTCCCACAACCGGCATCCAGCACCTGCAGGCCAGTGCGCGCGGGTGCCCACGCCAGCAGTGCATCACCGCTCAACCGTTGGAGCTCGGCATGGTGATCATACTGGGAGGCCGCGCGACCAAAGGCTCTGGCAACGGCGCGTTTATCAACCTGCAGCGTCATGCAGCGCCTCCAGTAAGACGTCAATATCGTCTGGCTGATGGGCGGCCGTCAGCGTAATACGTAAACGCGCTGTACCCGGTGGCACCGTTGGTGGCCGGATCGCACTGACCCAGCAGCCCGCACGGGCTAAGCGCGCAGACAACGCCAGCGCCTGCCCGTTATCGCCGACGATCAATGGCTGAATCGCGCTGGACGAATCCATGAGCGCCCAGGGCAATGAGGCTGCCCCGCGACGAAAATGGGCGATATTGTGAGCAAGGCGTTGGCGATGTTCATCGCCCGTCTGCACCTGTTTAAGCGCGGCTAACAGCGCGCTGGCCTGGGCCGGCGGCATCGCGGTGGAGTAAATCAGATGGCGGGAAAATTGCAGAAAATAATCGGCGGTAGCCTCATCACATAACAACGCGGCGCCACTGACGCCGAAGGCTTTGCCAAAGGTCACCACCAGCAGGTCAGGTTTAATGCCCTGCGCCCAGCAACTGCCCCGACCCTGTTCGCCGGTGACACCAATACCGTGCGCATCATCGACCAGCAACCCCGCGCGGGCCTGTTTCGCCTGAGCAGCAATCGCCTGTAAGGGCGCGCTATCGCCATCCATACTGAAAATGCCTTCGGTGACCACCAGCGTTTGCCCCTCGCAGGGCGCATCCAGCCGGGCAGCCAGGCTATGTGGATCGTTATGTGCAAAACGGCGCAACTGCGCCGGGCTGTGGCTGGCGGCCTCCAGCAGCGAAGCATGAGTGAGTTTATCGGCCAGGATGCGGTCATTTTTCTCGGCTAACAGGTGGATGATCGCCTGGTTGGCCGCAAAGCCCGAAATAAACAGCAGTGCGCGCGGATAGCCCAGCCAGTCCGCCAGTTGGGCTTCCAGCTCAGCATGGAGGCGATGATAGCCGGTGACATGGCTTGATGCGCCCGCGCCAGCTCCCGCCTGCGCCACGCCCTGTTGCCAGCCCGCGATCACGGCAGGATGCTGGCTCAGTCCAAGATAGTCGTTACTGGAAAAGTGGCGATACATCTGACCGGCATGGCGGATCAGGCGCGTTTGGTTCTCCTCAATCACCCGCCGTTCACGCCAGCCATCTTCAGCCCGGCGCTGCGTCAGCGCCTGCTGCATGCGTTGCTGCCAGCTCATTACAGCGCCGCGTTATAGAATTTTTCTGTGTCGGCGTGAAGCAGTTGCTCCGTTAACTGCTGCTGTTGTGCATTGTCGCCGTTGTCAGTCTGGGTATGTTCAGGATTCAGCCCCAGCTTGCGGAACAACAGCATATCTTTATCTTCTTCCGGGTTCGGCGTGGTCAGCAGTTTGCATCCGTAGAAAATGGAGTTCGCACCTGCCATAAAGCACATCGCCTGGGTCTGCTCGCTCATCTGCTCACGGCCCGCCGACAGGCGAACATGCGAGGTCGGCATCATGATACGGGCGACGGCGATGGTGCGGATAAAGTCGAACGGCTCAACATCATCATTCTCTGCCAGCGGAGTGCCTTTGACCTTCACCAGCATGTTGATCGGCACGCTTTCCGGCGGCGTAGGCAGGTTCGCCAGTTGCACCAGCAGGCCCGCGCGGTCGTTCACCGTTTCACCCAGGCCCACAATCCCGCCAGAACAGACTTTAATGCCCGCCTGGCGCACTTTACCCAGCGTATCCAGGCGTTCCTGATAGCTACGTGTGGTAATGATATTGCCGTAAAACTCCGGCGAGGTATCCAGGTTGTGGTTGTAGAAATCAAGTCCGGCACTGCCTAAACGCTGGGCCTGGCTGTCGCTCAGCGTGCCAAGCGTCATACAGGTTTCCATGCCCATCGCTTTAACGCCTTCCACCATTTTTTCCAGGTAAGGCATATCGCGGTCGCTGGGGTTTTTCCACGCGGCACCCATGCAGAAGCGGCTCGAACCGGCAGCTTTGGCCTTTTGCGCGGAACGCAGTACCTCATCCACTTCCATCAGGCGCTCCGATTCCAGACCGGTCTTGTAACGGGCGCTTTGCGGGCAATATTTGCAGTCTTCAGGGCAGGCCCCGGTTTTGATCGACAGCAGCGTGCTGACCTGAACCTGACGGGGATCGAAGTGCTGGCGATGCACCTGCTGTGCCTCAAACATCAGTTCAAGAAAAGGCCGATCGAACAGCGCCTGCGCCTGGGCTATAGTCCAACGTTGTGACATTACATACTCCAAAAAAGGTGTCATCCCGACAGTTAACGTGGTTATACTTGTAAACTAAATCTTTTTATTTTGGTTTACAACTCCAATGTTTACTCCACAGGACGCTGAATTTGATCGCCAGCATATCTGGCATCCCTATACCTCAATGGCGCAGCCACTGCCCTGCTATCCGGTTGTTGCGGCTCGGGATTACCATCTGCAACTGGCAGATGGTCGCGAGCTGGTGGACGGGATGTCGTCGTGGTGGGCGGCGATACATGGCTATAACCATCCGCGCCTGAATCGGGCGCTGCAACAGCAGATGGCGCAGATGTCCCATGTGATGTTCGGCGGCATTACCCATCCTGCCGCCGTAGCCCTTTGCCGTCAGTTAGTCACCATGACGCCAGACGCGCTGGAGTGCGTGTTTCTGGCGGATTCCGGCTCCGTTGCCGTCGAAGTGGCGATGAAGATGGCGCTGCAATACTGGCTGGGGCGAGGAGAAACGCGTCAGCAGTTTCTGACGCTCAAACGGGGTTATCACGGCGATACTTTTGCCGCAATGTCGGTATGCGATCCGGATAATTCCATGCACAGCCTGTGGCGCGGCTACCTGCCCGAGCACCATTTCGCTGAAGCACCGCAGTGCGGGTTTGATGATGAGTGGGAGGCGCGCGATGCTGAGGATTTTGTCCGGCTGATCCAGCAACATCAGAGCCAGTTGGCGGCGGTGATTCTGGAACCCGTGGTTCAGGGCGCAGGCGGGATGCGGTTTTATCATCCGCGCTATTTGCAGGTCGTGCGCGAATGCTGTGACCGCTATGGCATCCTGCTGATCGCCGATGAAATCGCCACCGGCTTCGGCCGCACCGGTAAGCTGTTTGCCTGCGAACATGCGGCGATTACGCCGGATATGATGTGTGTCGGAAAAGCCCTGACCGGCGGCACCATAAGCCTGGCCGCCACCCTGACGACGCGCGAGGTGGCCGATACCATCAGCCACAGTCCGGCGGGCTGTTTTATGCACGGCCCCACCTTTATGGCGAACCCGCTGGCCTGTGCCGTCGCAACAGAAAGCCTGGCGATGGTGCAGGAAGGCGACTGGCGTCATCAGGTTGCCGCAATAGAACGTCAGCTACGTGACACGCTGCTGCCCCTGCGCCATGCCCCCGAAGTTGCGGATGTTCGCGTGCTGGGAGCCATTGGCGTTGTAGAAACCCATCGCCCGGTCAACATGGCAGCCTTACAGCAATTCTTTGTCAGCCAGGGCGTCTGGATTCGGCCGTTTGGTCGCCTGATTTATCTGATGCCACCTTATATCATCACGCCTGAGGCGCTGAATACGCTGGTCAATGCGATAGGTGCGGCGCTTGAGAAGCCGGCACACTTTCTTTCTTAATGTTTCAACGGCTGGACGTAAACCGGCTTTTGGTTAAGATGAAAAGGCAGTGACCATTAACGCAAGGAGATGTGATGCGAGTTTACAGCCAGGATTTACATGACGGCGACAAAATGCCGGAAAAACACGTTTTTAACGGAATGGGTTATCAGGGCGATAATCTTTCACCCCACCTGGCCTGGGAAGACGCGCCAGAGGGCACCAAAAGTTTTGTGATCACCTGCTTCGATCCGGATGCGCCTACAGGCTCAGGCTGGTGGCACTGGGTGGTGGCGAATATTCCGGCCGACACGACATCGCTGCCGCAGGGAGCGGGTTCCGGTAAAGCCGCGCTGCCAGCCGGCGCGCTGCAGACACGCACCGATTTTGGCCAGGCCGGCTACGGCGGCGCGGCACCACCCGCCGGTGAAACCCATCGTTATATCTTCAGCGTTCATGCGCTGGATGTGGATAAAATCGAGGTTGATGAGGGTGCCAGCGGCGCGATGGTTGGGTTTAACGTGCACTTTCACGTGTTAGCCAGCGCAGCGTTAACTGTTCATTACGTCTGATCGTCGCCTGACAATGCCGCTTCCGGCTAAACATCTTACCGGAAGCGGCCATCCTGAACGTTACCCTGCCAGTTGATGAACCACCACCCACATTGGACCCTGTCCAACGGCGTAGCGGCCTACCGGCTTCAGTAATCCCTGTGGCGGGGTAATGTTATACACCTCAATGTGGTGCGACTTCTGCCCTGCCGCCACCAGGTACTGACCCGTATGATCGATATTGAACCCGCGCGGCTGGGTTTCCGTAGGCTGGAACCCTTCCCGCGTCAGAACGGCGCCGTCTTCGCTGATGCTGAACACCGTTAACATGCTGCTGGTGCGATCGCAGGCATACAGGAAACGGCCATCTGGCGTCAGATGAATATCCGCAGCCCAGCGGGTACCGGTAAAATCTGGCGGCATGATATCCAGCGTTTGCACCGACTCGACCTTGCCATGCGCATTGTTCAGCGCCCAGACCTCGACCGTGCTGTTGAGCTCATTGACGCTGTAGGCGTACTGTCCGTTGGCATGAAACGCCATGTGCCGCGGCCCGGCCCCTTCCGCCGTCGTGACCTGCTCTTGTGCATGCGGGGTTAACTGACCGTCAGCGCCAAGATCAAACAGGCAGATGCGATCCTGCTTCAGCGCAGGTACGTACAGCGTGCGATCGGCATTGTCGATATTGGCGGAGTGGCATCCCGCCAGACCGTTAATCACCTGGCTCGGTGCCTGTGGCACGCCGTCCTCGCCTATTGGGCTGATACTGACGCACGCATCGTTATAGGAACCACAAAACAGGAACCGGCCAGCATGGTCGGTGGAGATATGGGTCGGGCTTCCCGGCAGCGGTGCCTGTCCGGCTTCGGTCAGCGTGCCGTCCGGGGCGATGCGAAACGCCAGTACGCGGAAGTCGGGACGCACGCCTACATACAAGAAATCTTTTTTCGGACTCACCACCATAGGCTGAACCTGACCCGCAACGTCCGTAACCTGTAGTAGCGTCAAGGTGCCATCTTCATTCAACTGCCAGACATGGATTTGTTGACTCTCAGGACTGGCGGTGTAGACAACTTGCTTCATGTATTCTCCTTTTTCGCTGACTCATGTTGTTCTGCAGGTCACTGTAGCGCGTTTTTTTCTGTCTCGCTGGAATGATTTGTGCCCTGATTTTTGTTTCCGTACCCTGGTCGGGTGTAGACTTGCTGCTCTGCTAACCCATTCCGATGAGAGGATTAATGAGCTATCGTGTAATCGCCCTCGACCTTGACGGCACGCTGTTGACCCCGACGAAAACCATTCTGCCACAATCCGTGGAAGCGATTACGCAAGCGCGCAAGGCTGGCGTCAAGGTGATTATCGTGACCGGACGTCACCACTGCGCCATTCATCCTTTCTATCAGGCCTTAAATCTGGATACGCCCGCCATCTGCTGTAATGGCACCTATCTGTATGACTATCCGGCCAAAAGAGTGCTGGCTTCTGACCCGCTGGATGCGCAGGTTGCGCTACGCGTGATTGAGATGCTGGACGAACATCAGATTCACGGCCTGCTGTATGTGGACGATGCGATGCTGTATCAAACCCCGACCGGTCATGTGATTCGCACGCTGAAGTGGAGTGAATCGCTCCCGCCGCACCAGCGCCCCGTATTTACGCAGGTGGACAGCCTGGCGCAGGCCGCCAAAGAGGCGCAGTCGATCTGGAAGTTTGCGCTTTCCCACGATAACACCGCAGAACTGCAGCAGTTTGCCCAGCGCGCAGAAGCCGAACTGGGGCTGGCCTGCGAGTGGTCATGGCACGATCAGGTTGACGTTGCGCGCGGCGGCAACAGCAAAGGGAAGCGCCTGGCGCAGTGGGTCGAATCTGTGGGGCTGACGATGGATGACGTGATTGCGTTTGGCGATAACTACAACGACCTGAGCATGCTGGAAAATGTCGGGCTGGGCGTGGCAATGGGCAATGCGGACGACGTCATCAAGTCGCGGGTAAAAATGGTGACTGGCACCAACCTTGAAACCGGTATCGCCGACACGCTTTATCAGCACGTCCTGTCATGATGTCTGACCCGGTGGGACAACATGCCACCGGGCACCTCAGGTCGTGACCGACACGCTTTTAATCTGCGCATACAGCCACTGTTGGGGCCGGATATTAAGCTCGTCGCGCGCCCAGGGCGAGATACGCGCCCACAGCTCACTGATGCCAATACGCAGCTTCACTTCAACCTGATCGCCTACCTCAATAAGCTCGACGACCTGCGCAGGCAGCACATTTCGGATGGAGCTGTTTTGCGCGGGTTGCAGCGTCAGTGAAACATCCGCCGAGGCAATGCGTATCCGCAACGGCGATTTGACCGGCAAATTGACCCGGCTTACCCAGATATGTTGATCGCCCAGAGACAGCGCCGACATAGGATAGTCCGGATGATGCTCCAGTACCTGCACCCGCAGCACGCTGGTCAGATCGCTTGCGGGCAGCCATGGCCGCATCGCGTTGCTGCTCCAGACACGTTCAAGGGGACCAAAGGCTTTTACCTTTCCCTCATCCAGCACCAGCACGTTATCCGCCAGCTGCAGTATCTCCTCCAGGCTATGGGAAACATACAACACGGGAATATCGACCTGCTTCGCCAGCGTCTGCAGGTAAGGCATCAGCTCACGCTTACGCGGCAAATCCAGTGACGCCAGCGGCTCATCCATGAGCAGGATGTCGGGTGCGCTGAGCAAGGCGCGTCCGATGGCAACGCGCTGCTTTTCTCCGCCCGAGAGCGACAGCGGGAAACGGTTCAGTAAGGGGTTAAGGCCTAATAACGCCACCAGCGAACCGAACTGGCTTTTCATACTGGCCGAGAGGCCGTAGCGTAAATTGCCCCGCACGCTGTAGTGCGGAAACAGCCGTGCGTCCTGAAAAACATAACCAATGTTGCGCTTTTCCGGCGGCAAGGCGACCTGCTGTTCTGCATCGAACAGTATCCGGTCATTAAGCTGAATGCGTCCACGCTGGGGCCGGGTTAAGCCGCCGATGGCATTAATCAATGAGGTCTTGCCCGCACCGGATACGCCGAATATCGCGGTGATGCCAGTGGCGGGAATCGTCACGTCAATCTCAAGCTGGTGCTCGCCCAGCCGTTGAGCAAAGTTAAGCGTCAGCATCAGGAGCCCATCCGTTTCCGGCCCCACTGCGCCAGCCATTCAGAAATCAGTAACGAGGCCAGCGCCAGAACGATCGCGATCACGCACAGACGTGCGGCGGCGCCTTCGGCACCCGGTGTTTCAATCAGCGTATACATGGCCAGGGGAATCGTGCGGGTTTCGCCAGGAATGTTAGACACAAAGGTGATAGTGGCACCAAACTCGCCAAGGGAACGGGCAAAGGCCAGCACCGTACCGACGATGATACCGGGCAGGGTTAAGGGCAGCGTAATGGTAAAAAAAACCCGCCAGCGCCCGGCACCTAACGTCCGCGCCGCCTGCTCCAGCCGGATATCCACCGCCTCCAGCGCCAGACGAATGGCCCGCACCATGAGTGGAAAGGCAATCACCGCCGAGGCCAGCGCCGCTCCACGCCAGCTGAACGCGAAGCTAAAGCCAAACCAGTCATACAGTTTTTCACCGATGATACCGCGTCGGCCCAGACCTATCAGCAACAGATAACCCACCACCACCGGTGGCAGCACCAGGGGTAAGTGGATCACACTGTCGAGGATGGCTTTGCCGGGGAAGCGGCAACGTACCAGCACCCATGCCATCAGGATACCGAATGGCAGACTGCACAGCACGGCTATGCCTGACACCTGCAGACTGAGCATGACCGCCTGCCATTCAACATCGCTGAGTATCATTTTTTAGGCGTGAATCCGTATTGTTTGAACACTGCGGCCGCTTCCGGCCCTTTCAGGTAGTTATAGAAAGCCTTAACGGCCGCGTTGTCGCGATCTTTAACAATCGCCACAGGATATTCGACCGGTTTGTGACTGTCTTCCGGAAAGGTGCCCACCACCTGGACTTTTTTACTGGCCACGGCATCTGAGCCGTAAACAATGCCGTACGGGGTTTCATTACGCTCGACCAGTGCCAGTGCGGCACGCACATTATTGGCGCGCGCCAGTGCCGGGGACAGGGAAGACCAGGCACCCAGTTTCTGCAGCGCCTCTTTGGCATAGATGCCGGCCGGTACATGATCAGGGTCGCCCACGGCCAGGCGTTCACCTTTCAGCAGGCTTTTCCAGTTGGTGTTATCGTTAATCGTCACCGGCTTGGCACCGTCGCTGCGCGGTGCAATCAGCACCAAATCATTACCCAGCAGCGTATAACGGGTGGTGTCGATCATACTTTTTTTGGCAACGGCATCGTCCATCCACTGCTGATCGGCTGAGATAAACAGATCGGCTGGCGCGCCCTGCTCAATCTGACGCGCCAGCACAGAAGAAGAGGCAAAAGATGACACCACCTCCGTGCCGTGTTCTTTTTTGTACTGTGCGGCTATCTCTTCCAGCGCATTGGTTAATGAGGCGGCGGCAAAAACAGTCACTTTTTCGGCGGCCAGCGCCTGGCTGCTCAGGGAAACCGTCAATACTGCCGCCATACTCAAACGATAAAATGCGAAACGCATGATTTCTCTCCAGTGATCGTTATATACAGGATAATACAACGCATTATCTGCCAGCAGGACCAAATTAGCAAAAACGGAGAGGAGACGTGATGCGGGGTAAAAACCACAACGTCCGCGCTGAGGCGGACGTTGCAGGAGAATTAATGCTGAGAGCGGGTCTTGTTATCGTCGCGGCGACCCGTTTTAGAGATGAGGTTGAACACTTCACCCAGGCCGTAAATCAGGCCTAACATGATTGCCATAACCACAGGTACCATGATCACCGCCACGGCGAGGCTTTTAATAAGTTCCAGCATGGAAAGTCCCACTTTGCGTATAAAGATGGGATTGTAACGGCTCAGTAAAATTTTGCGCAGTCCTTTTCGTGCTTTTACTTTGAGACGGAAAGCTCGCTATCATCTGCCCGATAACGCGATTCACTCTTTGCCGGAGCCACCATGCAAGCCGAACTCACCCTTCATATCCGCCTGCAGCAAAAACTGTTTGCCGATCCACGCCGCATTGAACTGCTAAAACGCGTGCAGCAAACCGGTTCGATCAGCCAGGGGGCGAAACTGGCGGGCATCAGTTACAAGAGCGCCTGGGATGCCATCAACGAGATGAACCAACTGGCTGAACAGGAAATCGTGGCGCGCGCAACCGGCGGAAAAGGCGGCGGTGGCGCGCAGTTAACCCGCTATGGCGAGCGCCTGGTACAGCTGTTTGGTTTGATGGAAAAGATTCAGCAACATGCCTTTGATGCTTTGCAGCAGGACAGCCTGCCGCTGGACAGCCTGCTGGCCGCTATTGCCCGCGCCTCGTTGCAAACCAGCGCGCGTAATCAACTGTTTGGCACGGTAACAGACAACGACGCACAGCACGTTGTGCAGCACCTGACCATTCTGCTCGCCGACGGCCTAACCCGGCTCAAGGTCGCCCTCACCGAGCGCAGTGCGGAACGCCTGCAGCTCAAGAGCGGTAAAGAGGTGCTGGTGCTGATCAAAGCCCCCTGGATCAGCCTTCATACTCAACCCACTCAGGCGGAGAATCAGCTTGCCGCCACGATAAGCGCTATCGAGCGTGGCGAGCAGGTCAGTGAAGTCCTGATGCGCCTGCCAGGCGGTGAAACGCTGTGCGCCACGCTGGATAACAGTGAAATCGAACGGCGGCAGTGGCAGCCCGGCAACGCCGTGATCGCCAGCTTCAGCGCCAGCCATGCCATCGTCGCGTCGTTGCGTTGATGTGTTATCCTGGTTTGACTTCATCCGATGCAGTGGCTAAAACAACGGTTAACGCTGCAAAAAATGGAACGAATCATGGCTTCATTGCAAATTTCGCAAGGCATATTTCATCTTAATGATACCCGGGTGCTGTCTCTGGCCGATGTTCATCTGCAACGCGGTGAACGCTGGGCCTTTGTTGGGGCCAACGGCAGCGGCAAATCGTCGCTGGCCCGCGCCCTGTCAGGTGAGCTACTACCGCTGTCAGGTGAGGTTACGCGTGATTTCCAGCGTCCCAGCCGCCTGTCTCTGGAGCAACTTCAACAGCTGGTCGCCGATGAATGGCAACGAAATAATACCGATCTGCTGAGTGAGGGTGAGGATGACACCGGCCGTACCACGGCTGAAATCATTCAGGATGAGGTCAAAGACAGGACGCGCTGTGAACACCTGGCGGCGCAGTTTGGTATCACCGGCCTGCTTAACCGCCGTTTTAAATACCTGTCAACGGGTGAAACGCGTAAAACGTTGCTGTGCCAGGCGTTAATGAAGCAGCCTGACCTGCTGATCCTGGATGAGCCTTTTGACGGTCTGGATGTGGATTCACGCGCCAACCTGACAGCCACCCTGAATAACCTGCAGCAGGCAGATTTTACCCTGGTGCTGGTGCTTAACCGCTTTGACGATATTCCGGATTATGTTGACCAGGTTGGCGTGCTGGCCGAATGCAGCCTGACGCACGTTGGGCCGCGCGAAGCGATTCTGGCGCAGGCGCTGGTCGCACAGCTGGCACGCAGTGAGCAGTTGGACGGGATGGCACTGCCAGAGGCCGATGTCGCGGATGCGCTTCCCCAGCTGGCCGATAATGCGCCACGGGTCATCCTGCATAACGGCGTGGTGTCCTATAACGACCAGCGCATCATTGACGGGCTTAACTGGCAGGTTAATGCTGGTGAACACTGGCATATTATTGGGCCAAACGGCGCGGGCAAATCGACATTGCTCAGCCTGGTCACCGGCGATCATCCGCAGGGCTACAGCAACGATTTAACCCTGTTCGGCCTTCGCCGCGGCAGTGGGGAAACTATCTGGGATATCAAACAACATATTGGCTATGTCAGCAGCAGCCTGCATCTTGATTACCGGGTGAGCGCCAACGTGCGCACCGTGATTTTATCCGGCTTTTTTGACTCTATTGGGCTTTATCAGGCCGTCTCCGATCGACAAATGGCCCTGGCGCGTCAGTGGCTGGCGCTGCTGGGGATGGATTCAGCGATGGGCGATATGCCCTTCCACGGTTTATCCTGGGGACAACAGCGGCTGGTGTTAATCGCCCGGGCGCTGGTTAAACATCCTACCCTGTTAATACTTGATGAACCATTACAGGGATTGGATCCGCTTAATCGTCAGTTAGTGCGACGTTTTGTCGATATCTTAATTGGTGAAGGACGAACCCAGTTGCTGTTCGTGTCCCACCATGCGGAAGATGCTCCCCAATGTATTACTCACCGGCTGCATTTTGTGGCGCAGCCTGAAGGCGGTTATCGCTACCGGCAGGACAGCGTTTGACCTTATCAACGCCGTCACCCCGGCGTTGTTTCCCCTATAATGTAAGCGTTACCATTTAAACCCACTTTTTATGTGCGCAATGTGCCAATTCGCCTTTAAATAAGAATATTCAGCTTGTGTAAACGATACCACTTATCCAGACTGGATCACGTTTTCAACGCGGCTGATGTGCTACGTTTTATCGATGCCTTTTTTATTTTGACGCTGACCAGGATGCAACATGGAAAAATTTAACCCGGCCGATCATCCCCATCGCCGTTACAATCCCCTGACTGACCAGTGGATTTTGGTTTCTCCTCATCGTGCCAAACGTCCCTGGCAGGGTGCCCAGGAAACGCCTGCGGTGAATACGCTGCCGTCGCACGATGCTGACTGTTTTCTGTGTGCGGGCAACACGCGCGTTACAGGTGATGTGAATCCTGATTATCAAGGCACCTACGTTTTTACCAATGACTTCGCGGCCTTGATGACGGATACGCCAGACGCGCCAGAAAGTGATGACATGTTGATGCGCTGCGAAAGCGCGCGCGGTACCAGCCGTGTCATCTGCTTTTCGCCCGATCACAGTAAAACGCTGCCAGAAATGTCCCTGAGCGCACTGAAAGAAGTCGTCCGCACCTGGCAACAACAAACGGCAGAACTGGGTCAGCACTACCCGTGGGTACAGGTCTTTGAGAACAAGGGCGCCGCCATGGGCTGCTCCAATCCCCATCCACATGGACAAGTCTGGGCCAACAGCTTTCTGCCTAATGAAGCCCAGCGTGAAGACGATCTTCAGCGCCGCTACTTTGCCCAAAAGGGCTCGCCGATGCTGATGGATTACAGCGCGCGTGAACAGCAGGATGGCAGCCGTACCGTGGTAGAAACGGACCACTGGCTGGCCGTGGTGCCGTGGTGGGCAGCCTGGCCGTTTGAAACCCTGCTGTTGCCAAAAACCCATGTTAAGCGCCTGACCGATTTGACCGATGCGCAGCGTGACGATCTGGCTAACGCCATCAAGCGCCTGACCAGCCGTTACGACAATCTTTTTCAGTGCTCCTTCCCCTACTCCATGGGCTGGCACGGCGCGCCGTTCAACGGTGAAGACAATGAACACTGGCAGTTGCACGCCCACTTTTATCCCCCGCTGCTGCGTTCAGCAACGGTGCGCAAATTTATGGTCGGCTACGAGATGCTGGCTGAAACCCAACGCGATTTAACCGCAGAACAGGCAGCAGAACGCCTGCGTTCCGTGAGCGATATTCATTTCCGTGAGGCACAACAATGAGCTTAAAAACCATCACGCAGCAGGTTTTTACTGAAACCTTTGGCTATGCGCCAACCCACGCGATTCAGGCCCCAGGCCGCGTCAATTTGATTGGCGAGCACACCGATTACAACGACGGTTTCGTGCTGCCTTGTGCCATCGATTACCAAACGGTTATCGCCTGTGCGAAGCGTGACGACCGCCAGGTTCGTGTCGTCGCCGTCGATTACGATCAGGCGCAGGACACCTTTGCGCTGGATGCGCCGATTACCAGCGTAAAAGAACCCATGTGGGCGAACTATGTTCGCGGCGTCGTGAAGCATTTACAGCAACGCGCGCCGGATTTTAGCGGTGTCGATATGGTGATCAGTGGCAACGTGCCACAGGGTGCGGGCCTCAGCTCTTCTGCCTCGCTGGAAGTCGCTGTCGGGACGGTTTTCCAGCAGCTGTTTAACCTGGCGCTGGACGGTGCGGCGATTGCGGTGAACGGTCAGGAAGCTGAAAACCAGTTCGTGGGCTGTAACTGCGGCATCATGGATCAGCTGATTTCCGCGCTGGGTCAAAAAGATCATGCCATGCTGCTGGATTGCCGGACGCTCGGCACCCGGCCGGTTTCTATGCCGGACGATATTGCCGTGGTTATCATTAACTCCAACTTCCGCCGGAGCCTGGTGGGCAGCGAATACAATGTCCGCCGTGAGCAGTGTGAAACCGGCGCGCGCTTCTTTAACAAAAAGGCGCTACGGGATGTTGAACTCGCTGAGTTTAACGCCGCGGAATCTCAGTTAGATCCCCAGGTCGCTAAGCGCGTACGTCATGTCATCACCGAAAATGCCCGTACGCTGGAGGCCGCCGAGGCGCTCTCTCGTGGTGATTTAGCGCGCATGGGCGAACTGATGGCCGAATCTCACGCATCAATGCGTGATGACTTTGAAATTACCGTGCCACCGGTCGATACGCTGGTCGAGATTGTTAAAGCCGAGATCGGCGATCGTGGCGGTGTCCGTATGACCGGCGGCGGTTTTGGCGGTTGTATTGTTGCTTTGATGCCGCTTGAGCTGGTGGATCAGGTGCAGGCCGCCGTCGCCAGCCAGTATGAAGCCAAAACGGGCATCAAGGAGACCTTCTACGTTTGTAAAGCATCAGAAGGAGCAGGCCAATGTTAAGCGATGTCAATTCCCATGCGCCGGACGGTCAGCCGTGGCGCATCACCGTGCTGCGCAATGCCAATGGCATGATTGCCACCTTTATGGACTGGGGCGCGACCTGGTTATCGGCGCGGGTGCCGTTGCAGGATGGTCACGTACGTGAAGCATTGCTTGGCTGCGCAACGCCTTCCGATTACCTGCATCAGGATGCTTATCTGGGTGCCACGGTAGGCCGTTATGCTAACCGTATCGCCAGCGCAAAACTGACTAAAACAGGCCGGCAGTTGGCCGCGAATCAGGGCGACCACCAGCTACACGGTGGTCCTGAGGGGTTTGATAAACGCCGCTGGCAAATCGTCAGCCAGTCAGAAAGTGAAGTGCATTATCGACTCGACTCGCCCGATGGCGATCAGGGCTATCCCGGCAATCTTATTGCTGATTTACGCTATGTCCTGGACGACAATAATTGCCTGTCGATTCACTATCAGGCGAAGTGCGATCAGCCCTGCCCGGTCAATCTGACCAATCATGCTTACTTTAATCTTGACGCGCATCATGGCGATGCACGTCAGCATCGATTACAACTGCACGCCGATCGTTACCTGCCCGTGGATAGCGAGGGGATTCCCAACGGACCACTTAAGGCGGTGGACGGCACCAGTTTCGATTTCCGTCAGGCCAAAAGCATTGAGCAGGATTTTCTTGCCGATGACGACCAGAAGGCGGTCAAAGGCTATGACCATGCTTTCCTGCTCAACAGCGCAGGCGATGACAGTCAGCCTGCTGCTGAGTTGTGGTCGCAGGACGGTAAACTGCAGTTAAGCGTCACCACCTCGGCGCCGGCATTGCAGTTCTACAGCGGTAACTATTTGGCCGGTACGCGCGCCCGGGAGCAGGAACGCTATACTGCGTTTCAGGGGATCGCGCTGGAGAGTGAATTTTTACCGGATTCGCCTAATCATCCCGAGTGGCCACAGGATGATTGCTGGTTACAGCCGGGAGATCGTTGGGAATCCGTCACGCGCTATCGCTTTACGCCACGCTGAGCAACCGGGTGAAAAACGCGCAGTGCGTCACAGACAGACTTACGCAGTGCGCTGTTTTCCGCTATGGTAGAACGCAATTGGTCAGCCAACGGGCTGGCGACAGCAGGTTTCCATTATCTCAGAAACATCAAGTATTAAGGAGTTAAGCTATGGCTGTAACTAAGCTGGTTCTGGTGCGACACGGCGAAAGCCAGTGGAACAACGAAAACCGCTTCACCGGATGGTATGATGTAGACCTTTCTGACAAGGGCCGTACCGAAGCTAAAGCAGCCGGACAGCTGCTGAAGAAAGAAGGTTTCGTGTTTGATTTCGCGTACACCTCAGTGCTGAAACGCGCCATTCACACCCTGTGGAATGTGCTGGATGAGCTGGATCAGGCCTGGCTGCCCGTTGAGAAATCCTGGCGTCTGAATGAACGTCACTATGGCGCGTTGCAGGGTCTGGATAAAGCAGAAACCGCCGCCAAATACGGCGACGAGCAGGTAAAACAGTGGCGCCGTGGCTTCGCGGTAACCCCGCCAGAGCTGGATCGTAGCGATGAGCGTTTCCCTGGACACGACCCGCGTTATGCTTCGCTGAAGCCTGAGCAGTTGCCGACCACCGAAAGTCTGGCCCTGACCATCGAACGCGTCATTCCTTACTGGAACGAATCCATTCTGCCGCGTATCAAAAGCGGTGAGAAAGTGATTGTTGCTGCACACGGCAACTCACTGCGTGCCCTGGTGAAATACCTGGACAACCTGAGCGAAGATGAGATTCTTGAACTCAATATTCCGACCGGCGTACCGCTGGTTTATGAGTTCGATGAAAACTTCAAACCGATCAAACGCTACTACCTGGGTGATGCTGACGAGATCGCAGCTAAAGCCGCAGCCGTGGCGAATCAGGGTAAAGCGAAGTAAGTTTTGCTTCTCTGTAAAAAGGGCCAGACACTGTCTGGCCCTTTTTTATTGCGCCCTGTTAACCGCGACGCTGTTTGACCGCATCGGCCAGTTGACGCAGCACCTTCTCGGTATCGTCCCAGCCAATACAGGCATCCGTCACGCTCTTGCCGTATACCAGTGGTTCGCCGCTTTCCAGGCTCTGATTCCCTTCAACCAGATGGCTTTCAATCATCACGCCGATAATGCCGCGCTCGCCATTGATCATCTGTTGCGCCACATCATCTGCCACCAGCATCTGTTTCTGAAACTGCTTGCTGCTGTTGGCATGGCTGAAGTCGATCATCACCTGCTGCGGTAAACCGGCTTTTTCCAGACCGGCTTTAACTGCACTGACGTGCGCGGCGCTGTAGTTCGGTTCTTTACCACCACGCAGAATAATATGGCAGTCGCCGTTGCCGCGGGTTTCCACGATCGCAGAGTGCCCGTATTTGGTGACTGACAAGAAACAGTGCGGTGAACTGGCGGAGTTAATGGCATCAATCGCCACTTTGATGGTGCCGTCCGTGCCGTTTTTAAACCCGACCGGGCAGGAAAGACCAGAAGCCAGTTCGCGGTGAACCTGTGATTCAGTGGTGCGCGCGCCGATCGCGCCCCAGCTCATCAGATCGGCAACGTACTGCGGCGTGATCATGTCCAGAAACTCGCCAGCGGCAGGCAGACCAGAATCGTTAATCTCTACCAACAGCTTACGCGCCAGACGCAGGCCGTCGTTCAACTGGAAGGAACCATCCATATAAGGATCGTTGATTAGCCCTTTCCAGCCGACGGTGGTACGCGGTTTTTCGAAGTAAACGCGCATCACGACTTCCAGTTCACCCTTAAGCTGTTCCCGCAGGGTTAACAGACGCGCAGCATAGTCTTGTGCGGCTTCGGTATCATGAATGGAGCAAGGCCCAATCACCACCAGCAGACGATCGTCTTCCCCTTTCAGAATCTGGTGAATCGCCTGGCGAGCCTGCGAGACGGTCTGCGCTGCGCGGTCAGTTGCAGGGAATTTTTCCAGTAAGGCTACGGGTGGCAGGAGTTCTTTGATCTCTTTAATGCGTAAATCATCGTTCTGGTAATTCATACTCATTCCATATAATTTCTGGCCCGGCGCCCGCCGGACACAACCCAGCCAATGTAGCCCGAAGCGCACAGGGTGTAAATTCCTGATGAACGTATAATGTATGCGTGAAATTTGCATAAATGGGTTATGCGTCTAGACTTTTAAAGGTAACCACTGAGGAACGGTGGCTTACTTTTATTAATACCTGTCTTTAAGCTAACCAGCGAAATTTTATTTCGCTCAGGGCGCTTTTTCTCTGAACCAAACATCGCAGCGGGTTAGAGACAGCAAATATCATTTATTAACGGGAGCATAATGATGAATAAGTTTGCAATAATTTTTCTGACGGCAGCAATGACTCTGGGCAGTGGCGCAGCAATGGCTGCTAACGGAAACTCTAACCAGGCCGCCGCCGCAGGCGCAGTAGCTGGCGGTGCTAACGAGAACCTGCCACCGAACAAAGTTGATAACAGCAAAATTAATAACACAGGCACCGAGAAATCGTCTCCGACCGCTGACAGCATGTCCAGCAGCAAACATATGACGGCTGACGAGATTGATAAGAATAGCCAGTGTAAAGACGGTAAATGCCCTGATATGAACAAAAAAGTTCATACCAAAAAAGGTGGCGGTCACGTTAATACCAAAACCGACGGCACCACGCAGTAAGACCGGACGGTTGAGTTGATAAGGAGAGCCTGGCTCTCCTTTATTTTATCCTGCCGTAACTTCCGCTATGCTGAGCCTGTTAAATTAACAGGGAAATGTTCATGGCCTCACTGCTTCTGATTGACGATCATCCACTGGTTGAAGTAGCACTTGAAGCTGCGTTGGCTAAATCACCGATTCCCATGCAACTTTTTTCCGCCAGCAGCGAACAATCCGCCCGCCCTTTTCTGCAATTGCCACCCGATATTATCGTGCTGGATATCGGCTTACCCGATGGTGACGGGCTGGAGATCTTGCGCCGCCTGAAAATCCATTTACCCGACTGCCCGGTTCTGATTTATTCAGCCCAGCAAACCCGCCACTACGTCAGGCGAGCCCAGGCGCTGGGTGCCGCTGGCTATGTGGTGAAGAGCCAGCGCATGGAGCAGTTGCTGAGTGCGATTCTGGCGGTGCTCGGTGGACATGCCACCTTCCCCGACTGCCCCGATGAGCCGGAACTGCCGTTAACCAGTAAAGAACGTCAGATACTGGCTTTGCTGGCCAGTGGATTATCCAACCTGCAAATTGCCGAACGACTGCATATCAGTAACAAAACCGTCAGCACCCATAAAAAGAACATCCTGGAAAAGACCGGTGCCCACTCTGTGGTTGAGTTAGCCGATTTGTGGAAAGCACAGCAGTGATACGCTGGCTGCTGCTCCTGCTGCTCTTTACCTCGCTGGCCTACGGCGACGTGCGCCCGGTCAGCAGCATCAACTTGCCCATGATGATGCCGGTGAAAGGTGCCGAGCTGATGCAGGGCAAAGTGCTGCGAGTCGGTCTGCTGGAGGAGAATAACGCCCCCTGGACGATGCTGGTCGGTAAAGACCTTTATGGCATCGATGCCGATTACCTGGCGGCGCTGCATCAGTTAACCGGTGCGCAGTTCACGCTCCGTTTATATGCCACTCAGGCAGACTTATTGCGCGCCCTGCACGACGGACAGATTGATTTTGCGTTGGGAATGATAGCCCCGCCTTTACCCATGAATACGCTGGCCAGTGACAGCTGGTTTAGCAGTCCGTTGCGTATTTATCGTAACCAGCAGAACCAGCGTGCCGTGATGTTCAACAGTCATAATGCCCAACTGGCAATCAGCCAACTCACGCTGGCACAACTGCCACCGGCGCTGGCAGCCCGCCACCAGTGGCGCACCTACGGCAGCGATCTTCAGGCGCTCTATACGTTGCTGAATCAGCAGAACGATTATGTGGTGGCAGATGAAACCAGCGCCGGTTTCTTGCTAAGCCAGTTACAGCAGGGGCAAATTTATCAGATTGCCTCCGGTATCGATGCCGGACAGCTCAATCTGCGCGCCGTCGCACGCGATCCGGCGCTTATCGAGTGGCTGAATCAAAGCC
The DNA here is from genome assembly GCF_007828605.1 of Pantoea sp. SJZ147. NCBI lineage: Bacteria > Pseudomonadati > Pseudomonadota > Gammaproteobacteria > Enterobacterales > Erwiniaceae > Pantoea > Pantoea sp. SJZ147. The sequence continues at coordinate 9,643 of NZ_VIVB01000016.1, read as the reverse complement.
TGCGCCAGCTTCCCGCCGAGCTGATGAGCACCCTGCAGGCGCGCTGGAGCAGCAATCTTCCCCGCTATCAGGACACGCAGACCCTGATGCTCAGCGCCAGCGAGCGCGAGTGGATGACGAACCACCCGATCGTTGCCTACGCGGCTGAAGCGGATAATTATCCCTGGAGTTACCGGGACAGTAACGGCACTGCCCGCGGCTACGGGATCGACCTGCTTAATGCCATTGCCCAAAGCACAGGATTACGTTTTACCCCGCGCTGGGTCAGTAACCCTCAGCAGGCTGCCAGCCTGCTGGCTCAACATCAGGTTATGTTGCAACTGATGCAGCCGCTTAACGGCGAAACCCAAAGCACCAGCCTGCCCGTCTGGCGCGCGCTGTGGGGCATTTATATCCGCCAGCCAGCTGGCTGGTCGCACTGGAGCGATGTGACGGGCAAGCGCATAGGTATTCTGCAGGATGACCTGGCGCAACGCCTTATCCCTGAGAATATGCAGGTTCAACGTTATGTTGACCGAAACAGCCTGTACGATGCGCTGGCAGCCGGTCAGATTGACGCCTTAGTCGATAACGTGCTGTCCGCGCGCTGGCGGATTGCCAGTCGTAACGATCCGCAGATTCATCTGGCCTTTGCCGCCAGCGATATTGCCTGGCCCATTGCGGTTGGCATCGCATCCGATCAACCTGTACTGCGTTCACTGCTGGATCGCGCGTTGCAGCAGATCCCCGTCGAGACACAAAACCAGATGCGCGATCGCTGGTCAATGCCACCTCAGCCTGGCAGCGTTACCGCCATGCGCGTCCTGCCGGTAGCCGTTCTGGTGGCGGCCGGTGTTGCCATTGTTATTTTGCTGCTGCTGCTTGCCCGACGTTACTGGCAGCAGCGGCGCGATCGCCAACAGCGTGAGCAGGCCGAACGCGCCAACGCCATGAAAAGCCAGTTTTTAGCCACGGTCAGTCACGAGCTGCGCACGCCCATGCAGGCGATACTGGGCTTGCTGGAGCTGGAAAAACAGCAGCGATCCAGTGAAAATCTGCAGCTTCTGCACCGTAGCGCGCAGTCACTGATGACGCTGCTTAACGATCTTCAAGATCACGCCCGTATTGAAAATAACAGCTTTACCCTGTCGCCGCGTCCGCTGGCGCTGGCCCCCTGGCTGGCGCAGCAGCGCCATTTTTATCATCCGTTGATGCGCCCGGACGGTCCGCGTCTGCAGGTTGAAGCCCTCACGCCACTGCCTGACGCGGTGATGATGGATGCCGATCGCCTGCAGCAGGTGGTGAACAATCTCATCACCAACGCATTTAAATTTACCCGTCAGGGCCTGATTCGTCTGACGCTATCGGCCACGGACATGCTGCAGCTAACCGTCAGCGACAACGGCAGCGGAATCCCGCTGGAGGAGCAGCCTAAACTGTTCGATCCCTGGTATCAGGCACCCTCAGGTAAAACCGTATCGGTCCAGGGCAGCGGTTTAGGGTTGTTCATTTGTCGGGAGATGGTGCAACGCATGGGTGGCGATATTTCCCTGCATTCTGTGCCTGGCAAAGGCACGGAGGTGACCATCACCCTGCCGCTGATCCCCTGCGATCGGCTTCCGGATAGCGATCCAACTGCCCTGCCGGGCTTTCCTGGCCTGCGCGTGGCGGTGGTAGACGATCATCCTACGAACCTGATCGTGATGGAGCAGCAGCTTGCCCGCTTCGCGATTCAGGCGGATTGTTTTGAACAGGGTCGCGACCTGCTGCTGGCCGATGCGCAGCGCCCTTACGACCTGCTGTTTATCGATCAGATGATGCCACGCCCTGATGGCACGCTCCTGTTGCGCCTGTTACGTCGTCGCCAGCGTCAGCGCGGCGGCGTGCAGTTACGGGTGCTGTGTTCAGCCGATGCCCAGTTACTTAACGTGCAGTTGGGTGAGCATGAACGCGTGCTGATTAAACCGGTGCAGCTACAGGATATCGGCGAGGTGCTGACGGCCTTTCATGACGATCCATTGGCATCACTGGATGACAACCTGTGGCAGCTGGCGCAGCAAAACGAGAAATTTCTTAACCGCCTGGGCAAAACGTTACGTGATACCCTGGAGAAGGACCTGGCACAACTGCACGCCGCACATCAGGCAGGTGACGCTATGCAGTTAGCCGAGTCAGCACACCGTATGAAAGGAAGCTGGCTTTTGATAGGTATTGAAGAAGGGGCAACGCTTTGTCAGCAGCTGTCGGACAAGGCGAAGCAACATCAGGCTCTCTCCGCTGAGTGGCAATTGCTGATATCATTGACCGACAGGTTATTACTCAAACTGGAAACATATGGCACACACGCACTCTCATAGCGGTCAGGACACCAACCGTAAGCGCCTGATGGCGGCCTTTGCCGTGACGGCCATCTTTATGGTGGCAGAAGTCATTGGCGGCTGGATTTCTGGCTCGCTGGCCCTTCTGGCCGACGCCGGTCATATGCTGACCGATGCCGCTGCGCTGCTGATGGCCTTACTGGCAGTCCAGTTCGCTAAACGCAAACCCAGCGATCGTCATACTTTTGGTCTGCTGCGGCTCACGACGTTGGCAGCCTTTGTTAACGCCATTGCCCTGATCCTGATCACCCTGCTGATCGTCTGGGAGGCCATTGAGCGCTTTTCCCATCCGCAGCCAATCACCGGTGGCCTGATGCTGGGCATCGCCATTGGCGGTTTGCTGGCTAATATTCTCTCGTTTTGGCTGCTGCATCACGGCAGTGAAGAGAAGAACCTGAACGTGAGGGCGGCAGCCTTACATGTGATGGGCGACCTGCTGGGTTCGGTTGGTGCCATCATTGCCGCGGTGATCATTCTGCTCACGAACTGGACGCCCGCTGACCCCATTTTATCGATTCTGGTGTCACTGCTGATACTGCGTAACGCCTGGGCATTGCTGCGGGAAAGTTTTCACGAGCTGCTGGAAGGCGCACCTGATTCACTGGACGTGAATCAGCTCAGACGCGATCTGAAGCGTCAAATCGCCGAAGTGCGCGATGTTCATCATGTGCACGTCTGGCAGGTAGGTGAGAAGCCGGTATTAACGCTGCACGTGCAGGTTATCCCGCCACGGGATCATGACGGCCTGCTGCGCCGCATTCACACTTACCTGCACGACCATTATCAGATTGAACATGCGACGGTACAGATGGAGTTTCAGCCCTGTGTCGGACCGGATTGCGCACTGAACACGCCGGTGATTGAGGGTGCTCACCACCATCACGAGCACGGTGAGCACGCGCATCATCACTGAGCAGACAGCGCACGAGAACCCTGTTTTCGTGCGCTGATTATCCACATCCTTGAGCCGTTCAGCGCAATCAACGTCAAAATGGCATATTCCAGCGCCATGGCGTAAACCCCCTGGCGGGCAAAAATCATCACGCTAATCACGTTGATAATCACCCACAGCAGCCAGTTCTCCACGTACTTTCGTGTCATCAGCACCATGGCCACAATTGACAGCACCATCAGGCAGGAATCCCAGAACGGAAACGCATCCGGCTGCAGTGTCGGCATGGCCACGGCAAAGCCCGCCGCGTTCATAATGGCGACCGTAATTCGGGTAAGAAATGCAAATACCGGGTCGATATACACCGTCATTAAGGCCACCGCGATGACGCAGCCAACAGCCCAGCCGATGGCTTTTGTCCGCGGCAGCCAGCGTATGGTTAACGCCGCCTGATTGTCAGATGTTTGTCGACTCCAGGCGTACCAGCCATAGACATTGGCCGCGAAGAAGAACAGCTGTAGCAGCAGGCTGGCGTAGAGTTGGATCTGAAAAAAGATCACCGCAAACAGCGTGACGTTGATCAGACCAAAGGCGTAGTTAACAATCTTTTCCAGGCTGGCCAGCCAGATGCACAGCAGGCCAGCGAGCGTTCCGACGGCTTCGATCCATGACAGATCGTACCCCGTGGCGCCAAGAGGGATGTGAACCAAAATATTCTGCGTGCTAAAAAAATCCATATGAGGCACCTGTTAACGACGCGCGTTACGCGTTTCCTTTCACGTTATGTTTAAGATCTGCTGCAAAGGATAGCATACGGTTAAGCGGCACCAGCGCGGCTTCCCGCAGGGCCGCCTCCACCTGAATCTCATGAGCCTGACCACCCGACTCCAGCGCATCGGCGATGGCTTTCAGGCCGTTCATCGCCATCCAGGGGCAGTGCGCACAGCTGCGGCAGGTGGCGCCCTCACCGGCTGTTGGCGCTTCCAGCAATATTTTGTCGGGCACCGCCTGCTGCATCTTATAAAAAATGCCGCGATCGGTGGCGACGATCATCTGGGGATGGGGCAAGGTTTTAGCGGCCTGAATCAGCTGGCTGGTTGAGCCAACCGCATCGGCCAGATCCACGATGGCCTGGGGCGACTCGGGATGAACCAATACCGCTGCATCGGGATACAGCGCTTTCATCCGCTGGAGCGCCTGGGTTTTGAACTCGTCATGGACAATACAGGCGCCCTGCCAGCATAAAACATCGGCGCCGCTTTTCTGGGTGACGTAGCGCCCCAGATGCCGATCGGGTGCCCAGATAATTTTTTCCCCCAGGCTATCCAGATGTTCTATCAATTCCACGGCAATGCTGGAGGTGACCACCCAGTCGGCGCGCGCTTTTACCGCCGCCGAGGTATTGGCATACACCACCACCGTACGATCGGGATGGGCATCACAAAAAGCGTTAAATTCGTCAATCGGGCAACCCAGATCAAGCGAGCACTCGGCTTCCAGCGTGGGCATCAGTACCGTTTTTTCCGGGCTGAGGATTTTGGCCGTTTCCCCCATAAACCGCACCCCGGCCACCAGCAGCGTACTGGCGGTGTGATGGCTGCCAAAACGCGCCATTTCGAGCGAGTCAGAGACACAGCCGCCGGTTTCTTCTGCCAGGGCCTGAATCTCCGGATCGGTGTAGTAATGCGCTACCATCACGGCATTGCGGGCTTTCAGCAACGCTTTGATTTTTTCCCGATAAAAGGTTTTTTGCTCGTCGTTCAGCCGGGCAGGCTTGGGCGGAAAAGGATAAACCGCGCTTTCAGGATCGAAGATTGTACTCATGACACCGCTCTCGTTCTGTAAAATTAACGAAAATCGCCATTTATGGCTTAACAGGACGTAAATACTGCCATCGTGTTTTATATGCTAAACACGATAGCGGAAAAGCGGCAGAGTGTCGTGTTTTATTTCGCGGTCATGTTGAAGAGAGCCCCACCAGGCCCGGCTGTGGTGCTTCCAGCTGGAGTAAAAACGCTTTTACCGCCAGCCCGCCTGCAAAGCCGGTCAGTTTGCCGTTCGTTCCAATGACACGATGACAGGGCGCGACAATTGACAACGGGTTTCGACCGTTAGCTGCCCCCACCGCGCGCACCGCGGCAGGATGACCAATCTGCTCGGCAATTTGCCGATAGCTGCGCGTTTCGCCAAAAGGAATGTTCAGTAATGCCTGCCACACTTTTATCTGGAATGCCGTGCCGGCGAAATCCAGTGGTAACGTAAAGCGCTGGCGCGTCCCTGCAAAATATTCGCGCAACTGGGTTTCCGTTTCCTGAAGCACCGGATGGTTATCGTCCCGCTCTACGGGCGATAAGCGAGGATGCCTGCGTACTTCGTCTTGCCACAAAATAGCCGCCAGGCCACGATCGCTGGCAATCAGTGTCAGCTCTCCCACCGGGGTTGTTACAGGTTTGCAGTAATACATGCGATTCCTCCCATCACAATTCTGTCTGGCATTATCGCATTTTTTTAGCGCTAAACTGGCTGTTTTCGGTCATTACAATAAACTGATGTGCTGTCCGAAAACAGCCAGTCAATCCTTTCTGCCAGCGCTACGCTGTCGCTATTTGCCGGAGAGAAACCATGTTTGATCCAGATACGGCTTACCAGGCGCTAACGTCGCGGGATACGCGTTTTGACGGCGTATTTTTTGTTGGCGTAACCTCAACCGGCATTTACTGTCGCCCGATATGTCCGGTTAAGCCGCCGATGAAAAAAAACTGTCTGTTCTTCAGCAGCGCGGAAGCCGCGGAGAAAGCCCGTTTTCGCCCCTGCCTGCGCTGTCGTCCTGAGCTGGCACCGGGCAATGCGCCCGTAGACAATGCGCACAGAGTGGCCGATCGCCTGGTGCAGCGCATCGAAGAAGGTTTGCTGGAAGAGCATACAGGGCTGGACGATATCGCCACCGAGTTTGGCATCAGCGCACGTCAACTGCGCCGGATTGTGCACCAGGAGCTGGGCGTTACCCCGCTGGAGCTTAAACAGACACGTCGCATGTTACTGGCTAAACAGCTGCTGACCGAAACCACCCTGGCGGTGACCGATATTGCCTATGCCAGCGGTTTTGGCAGTTTGCGGCGCTTTAATGACGTGTTCCAGGCCCGCTATCGTATGACGCCGGGTGCTTTGCGTAAAACGGCTGCGCAGTCCGTTCAGCAGCCTGGCGATACCATGCAGTTACAGCTCAGCTATCGTCCGCCTTACGACTGGCAGGCGATGCTGGATTTTTTGCAGTTACGGTTGATGAAAGAGATCGAGAGCGTTGAGGGGCAAACCTATCGCCGGACCGTCGTGCTGGGTCAATATCGTGGCTGGGTCAGCGTGTCGAACCTTCCGGCTAAGCAGGCGCTCAAGGTCGAGTTCACCCCGTCTCTGACGCCCGTGCTGCCAGCGCTACTGCGCCGCCTGCGCGATCTTTTTGACCTGAACGCCCAGCCACAACGCATTGCTGCCCACCTGCAGCAGGACCCACTGCTGGCACAAAGCCTTCATGATTTTCCCGGCCTGCGCGTGCCCGGTGCGTTCGACAGCGTTGAAATGGGCGTTCGCGCCATTCTGGGCCAGCAGGTCACCGTTAAAGCAGCGACAACCCTCAGCAGCCGGTTTGCCCAGGCGTTTGGTGAGCCTTGCTCGACGCCTTTCGCGGACCTGTCTCGCTACTCTGCCCAACCGCAGCGCATTGCGCAGGCGACGGTCGATGAGATTGCCAGCCTTGGCATTGTCAGCGCACGCGCCAGAGCGATTCTGGCCTTCGCTGACGCCTGTGTCGCGGGCAGCTTACGGTTTAACGCCACGCTCACGCCTGATGACATCATGGCGCGTCTGGTGGCACTTCCGGGCATTGGTCCCTGGACGGCCCATTATATCGCCATGCGCGCTCTGCGCTGGCCGGATGCGTTTCCAAAAGAAGATATCGCCATACGGAATAACCTGGGTGGCCTGACGCCCAAGGCCGCAGAAGCGCGTTCACAGCAATGGCGTCCCTGGCGCAGCTATGCTGTGATGCATATCTGGAAAAGCCTGTGATGATCGCGCAACAATTTTGCGATTACGCATAATCAGAAAAATAACCGCATCCTCACTAAACTCCTGCGCCGGGCAACCGATAACCAATTTGGCTTAACATCGTTGACATGGGCAGGAGGCAGCAGTCATGGCGTTGCGGTTAGAAAATACAAAAATAGCGCATAAACTCAGTTTGGGATTTGGACTCGTTTTATTGTTAGTCGTGGGATCGGGCAGTATTAGCGTATTACGCTTTAAGAACATCCACGACGTTTATGAACAGAGCAACGTGATTTACGACATCAACATCGATGTATTCCAGGCAAAAATAAACCGGCTGAAACTGCTGTATGGGGATGAAAAAGCGGGAAAAGTCATGGCAGATTACATTGCTCATGCCTCTCTGCTCACCCAGGATGCTCAGCAGTACCCGTGGCAGCCGGAACAGCAAACCCAGCTTCAGGATATCGCCAGCCAACTCAGCCACTTTCAGAACAGTATCACCGCGATGACGCAAGCCATGCAGGCGCTGGCGGCAACGGGAAAACAGCTTGATCAACGCAACATGCAAAGCCAGTCAACACTGTATGAAGCGTTGATTAAGACCCAGGTGACTGATGCCAGCGTGCTGTTCCAGCAACTTCTTGCCATCAGCCAGTTACGCGACCAGCTTCAGTTACTCCGTTACGATCCCGCCAATGCTGCCGCGCTAGACGTGCAGCTTCAACAGCAATCCAACGCGATTCAGTCCAGCATCACGGCCTTGTTGCCGCAGTTGCCGCCAGAAGCACAGACGCAGCTGAACGCATTATGGAGCGCGACTCTCGACGTGAAGCAACTCAGTGAGCGTTATGCAGCGGGCTTTCGTGCCCTCAACGTGGCGGAGAGCGCGGTTAAAGCAGACGGCGATAAAAGCAGTGCCATTATCAAAAATATTCTGCAGCAGATGAAATCGCAAAACAGCAGCCTGACCAACGGCGCTATCAACCTGACGCTACTGACGGTGAGCATTGTGGTGCTGCTGGGCATCCTGATCGCCTGGCTGATTAGCCGCCAGATTACACATCCTGTGAGAAGAAACCTGATGCTGGCAGAGCGCATCGCCAGCGGTGATTTAAGTGCCACTATCACGCCTGGCGGCCGTGATGAGCTGGGCAAGCTGGCGGGGGCAATGGGGGCAATGAATCACCGTCTGCGGACGATTATTCAGGAAGTGCGCGACAGCGTCTTCACCGTATCCCAGGCGGCGAGCAGTATCAACAGCGACAATCACAACCTTTCTTCACGGACTGAGCAACAGGCCGCGGCCGTGGTGCAGACCGCTGCCAGTATGGAGCAGCTGACTGTTACCGTTAAGCACAACGCCGACAACGCCCGCCATGCCAGTCAGATAGCGGCTGAAGCCTCTCTGCAGGCTGAACAAGGCGGTGCCGCGGTCAGCGAAGTCGTGCAAACCATGGGCGACATCTCGGCCAGTTCAAAGAAAATTGCCGAAATCACCGCCGTCATTAACAGCATCGCGTTTCAGACCAACATCCTGGCGCTCAATGCGGCAGTTGAAGCGGCGCGTGCCGGTGAACAGGGACGCGGATTTGCGGTGGTGGCCAGTGAGGTACGCAATCTTTCGCAGCGAAGCGCTCAGGCAGCGAAAGACATTGAACGCCTGATCAGTGAGTCAGTCGGTCAGATTACCGAGGGCAACAATCGTGTGGCGCGTGCGGGTGAAAGAATGGGACAGGTGGTGAATGCCATTTCCCGCGTCAATCACATTGTCGGTGAGATCTCTTCTGCTTCTGACGAGCAAAGCCGCGGTATTGAGCAGATTGCCCGTGCAGTATCGGAGCTGGACAGTACCACGCAGCAAAATGCCACGCTGGTCTCCGCGTCTGCCCTGTCCGCTACGGCGTTGGAAGATCAGGCACTGCGGCTTGAAACGCTGTTAAAACAGTTCAATCTGGAGCCGGGTCAAGCGATACAGCGCTAAGCGACTCGCAGTAACACCACGATTACAGGCGCCCGTTGGGCGCTTTTTTTATGGCATTAACGGTGAGGTCGCCCACTGGGTAAGGCTGACGCATCAGCCTGAACCGCTGCGCGATTCAGTCGGACCTGCGGCAGGTTCTCATCCCGCACGTTTTACGCATAGCAAAAAGGCGCCTTTAGGGTAATGCCGATCATTTAAGGATCGGTTGACCGATCCAGTGGCAGGTGTAAAAAGGGTTCATGTTCATCATGGACCCTTTTTTATGGAACTTTCACAGGCTCTGGGCATCATTCATACCACCTCTCCCGAACGCGCCCGCTCGCTCTCTGATCTTATTCCCGCTGAGCTTATTCAGCAGGCCCTGAC